>JBDTKL010000151.1:0-2549 GCA_039935355.1 Candidatus Tumulicola sp. | reverse complement strand
TAACTGGTCGACTTTTCGATTCTTCAAGACGCTCTGCTTCCCGGCTCTGTATAGCCTTGGAGTCGCCACCACCCAAAACGTTCGAGCAGACTCGCTACTGGACCCTTTGGGGCCACTATTTGTGGGTACGGATCTCGCATCGCGATCGCCCCCCGCGACGCCGTGGACTCGGAGTGGATCGGTTTGAACGGCACGTTCGCATTTCGAAAACGTCGCGCGCCGCAGCTGTAGGCCGCCCTAGTCGCGTAACCGAAGAGCGTTGACACTGCGGGGGGCACTGAAAGGAGCGGACGAGTTGACAACTATTCCTCATGACGGCATGGACGAATCGGTTACCGATCAGGCGGTTATCGGGTTTATCAAAATGAAAACTTTGGCGACTCAAGTGCCCGCTCTGTTGGAAGAAATCAATGCCATATTTGTCGTTGAGCGAGTAAGCCTGGAGGGGTTTCTGGCCGCTCAGGTCCTTGAGAGCGTGGATGGCGAGACGATCGTGATCATGACGGAATGGAGCAATCGGCACGCATGGGCAAGATCGCGATACGACATGCGCATCGGCAGGCTCATCGAGCATTGCCTTCTGAAGTCGGCGACGATCGAGTTCGAACTCTACGTTCGACGCGGAGAAATTACGAAGTAGCGCGCCGGCTAGCACCAGCGACGAGGCTTTTCTGGTGCGCGTTAGTTGAGCAAACCCTGCGCGTTGACGTAGCTGACGATTTCGGAGCGCGTGCGCAGTCCGAGTTTTTCAGCGATTCGGGCTTTGTACGTCTCGACCGTCCGCGGGCTGATGTTGAGGCCGATCGCGATTTCGTTGTTTCCGAAGCCGCGAGCGATCTGCGTTAGCACTTCGCGCTCGCGCTGGCTCAGTTGCGGCCTCTGGTCGGATGCGATCTCTGCGACGAGTGCGGCCAGCAGCGGATCGATATACGTGCCGCCGGTGGCGACCGCGCGCACGGCGCGAATCAAGTCTTCGGTTACGGCGCGTTTGACCACATAACCACGTGCGCCGGCACTTAACGCTTTTCGGACGTAGGACGCTTCTTCGTGCATCGTCAGCGCGACGACGCCCGTCTCCGGAAAGCGAGCGGTGATTTCGGCGGCGGCGGCGATGCCGTTGATCTCCGGCATCGCGAGATCGAGAACGATGACGTCCGGGCGAAGGCGTTCCACCAGCTGGAGCGCGCCCGCGCCGTCGACCGCTTCGCCGCACACCTCGAAATCCGGCTGGGCCTCGAGCAGATGCCGGACGCCTTCACGGATCAGCGGATGATCGTCGGCGATTGCGACTCGAAGCCTAGGGCTGGAAGCATTATCATTCATCTTTTGCAAACTCCTGATCTGGTATCGTCACTTCGAGCCCCGACCCATCGCCGGGATGCGATCGAATAGTAAACGTGCCGCTGGACAAAAACACGCGCTCCTGAATGCTCGCCAAACCCAACCGGCGCGTGACCTTGGATCTGGCGCGCACCGCCTCAACGTCGAATCCGTCGCCGTCGTCTCGAACCGATAGCATAACCCCATCGTCGCAGAGTTTGAGCGCGACGTCGATCCGCCGCGCGTTCGCATGCTTGATCACGTTGGTCAATGCTTCTTGGACGATACGATATAGCGTCGAGGAAGCCTCAGGAGAAACGACGACTTGGGGATCGGGCCCGTCGAAGTGCGTCTCGACGTCGTAGCGCCGGCCCCACTCGAGGACGTACGTCTGGATCGCACTCTGCACGCCCATGTCGTCGAGTTCGGGCGCGCGTAACTCGAGGGTAACGTAGCGAACGGCTTTAATCATTTCGGTGGTGAGATGGCGCAGTTCGCCGACGCGTTCGTGCAAGACCGCCGCCTCGGGATGTTCGTTCAGGTTGGTTAGGCTCTGCACGCGATCCAATCCGATCGACAGGCCAGTCATTTGTTGGCCCAGTTGATCGTGCAGCTCGCGGGCCAACGATCGGCGTTGCGCTTCATCGGCCGCCAGCAGCCGGCGGCGCAACGAATCGCGCTCGCGCGTCCGGTTCTCGACCTGGTGCTCGACTGCGTCTAGTGCGAGGTGTTGGTCGTGCACGTCGGTCGCGGCCCCAAGCCAGCGGACGATCGTGCCGTTATCGTTGACGATCGGTACGTGCCGCACCATAAACCATCGGTACGTTCCGTCGCTAGCGCGAACTCGATGCTGCACTACCATCGGCGTTCCGTCGTGGAACGCACTGCGGAAGGCCGATTCACTGCCGGACCGGTCGGCCGGGTGAATCGCATCGCGCCATCCGAAGTTTTGAACGCCGGTCGCGGCTTGACCGACGTACTTCGTCCATTGCGCGTTGGCCGTAAAGCCGTCGCCGTCGACGTCGGTTTCCCACAGCAACGTGGGACTGAGTTCGGTTATCGCATGCAATCGCGCTTCGTAGCCGGCCAGACGCTCTTCGAGCTTACGACGTTCGGTGGTGAGGCGCGAAACGCCAACGATCAGCTCGACGGCGCCGCCGGCATCGTACGCCGGTCCCCACACGAGCTGATAAAACCCCGGGTTGCCGTCGGGAGCGACGTAATACACT
>JBDTKL010000150.1:0-8557 GCA_039935355.1 Candidatus Tumulicola sp. | reverse complement strand
GCGAAGATCTTTCACATTGGGCATTAGAAGGAGCTGTTGAACTCCTTGAGCGCATCGCCGAGCTTCTTTTTGACATCGTCCGAGAGCTGGTTGCTATCGGCGATCGCCTTGGGGATGTCGTCGTGTTTGGCGTGCAGGAAGTCGATGAATCCGCGCGCCCAACTTTGCAATTTTACGGTCGGGACGTCGTTGACGAATCCGTTGGTCGCTGCGTACAAGATCGCTACTTGGTCTTCCATCGCCTGCGGCTGATACTGCGCCTGCTTGAGCAGCTCGGTCATCTTCTCACCGCGCATGAGTTGCATCTGCGTCGATTTATCGAGATCGCTCGAGAGTTTCGCAAAGGCGGCTAAGTCGCGGTATTGCGCCAGCTCCAGTTTGAGCTGGCCGGCAACCGATTTCATCGCCTTGGTTTGTGCGGCGCCACCGACGCGTGAGACCGAGAGGCCGACGTCGACTGCGGGCCGGATGCCCTGGAAGAACAACTGCGGCGTCAGATAAATCTGTCCGTCCGTGATCGAGATCACGTTGGTGGGAATGTACGCGGCGAAGTCGCCGGCTTGGGTTTCGATAACCGGCAACGCCGTCATCGATCCACCGCCGAGATCGTCGGACAGCTTGCAAGCGCGTTCCAAAAGGCGCGAATGTAAATAGAAGACGTCGCCGGGATAGGCTTCGCGACCCGGCGGGCGCCGCAGCAGCAACGACATTTCGCGATACGATTGCGCGTGCTTGGTGAGATCGTCGTATACGATCAGCACGTCTTTTCCCTCGTACATCAACTCTTCGGCCATCGCGCAGCCGGCGAACGGCGCCAGCCAGCGTAGTGCGGCGGCTTCCGACGGGCTGACCGCCACGACGGTCGTATAGTCGAGCGCACCCTTTTGATCGAGCACCTGCGTCAGCGCCGCGACGGTCGAGTTCTTCTGACCGATCGCGACGTACACGCAGAATACGTTGCGTCCCTTTTGATTGATGATCGCGTCGATCGCGATGGCGGTCTTGCCGGTCGAGCGATCGCCGATGATCAACTCGCGCTGGCCCTTGCCGATCGGAATCAATGCGTCGATGGCGCGGATACCGGTCTGCAACGGTTGTTTGACGGCTTGACGCTGCACGACGCCGGGCGCGACGTTTTCTACGGTGCGATAGCGTTTGGTTTCGATCGGGCCCTTGCCATCGATCGGCTGGCCCAGTGCGTTGACGACGCGTCCGAGTAGCGCCTCGCCGACGGGAACCGACGCGATGCGCCCGGTGCGACGCACCTTGTCGCCTTCGCGAATCTCTTGGTCCGGACCGAGGATGACGACGCCGACGTTGTCCTCTTCGAGGTTGAGCGCGACGCCTTGCAGGCCGTTGGCGAACTCGACGAGTTCCGAGGAACGAACGCCGCGCAAGCCGTAGACGCGCGCGAGATTGGCGCCGACCTCGATGACCGTGCCGATCTCGTCTTCTTGCACGCCCGTCTGAAACGTGGCGATCTGCTGTTTGAGTATGCCTGCGATTTCGTCTGCGTTGATCATGTATTCGGTCCTAGTTTCTGGCGAAGAGTGAGCGGGCCAACGAATCGAGCCGTCCGGCAACCGTGCCGTCCACGCGACGATCGCCCATCAGGATACGTACGCCGCCGATCGCGCTCGGATCGACGACTTGCTTGACTTGGAACTTCTTTCCGTAGATCTTCTGCAAACGCGCGACGGTCGCGGCGAGCTCCTCGTCGGACAGCGGTTTGGCCGACGTCACCACGATCGGCTCCTCGCCGCGCGCGGCGAGCTGCAGCTTACGATATTCGTCGATCGTTTCGCCGAACAGCGCTTCGCGGCGCTTGCGAACCATCAGCAGCAACGCGTGCAGTGCCAGGTCGTCGACGCGCTTCGAGAACGCTTCGGTTAACGCGCGCTCCTTTTGCCGGCGATCCACGATCGGAGACACGAAGAACGTGTGAATGGCTTCGTCGTTCTGCAACACGTCGCGCATCCGCGCGAGGTCGTCGCCGATTCGATCGGTTGCGTTACTTTCCACCGCCAAACTGAAGATCGCCGAAGCATAGCGACGGGCGAGTTTTTCGTTAGCCACGCGTACGCTCCAGCGACGCTATAAAGCGATCGACGAGGGCCGTATTTTCGGCGGCATCGACGCGCGCCGCCGCCAGATCTCGCGCGCGATCGAGCGCTTTTCCGGCGAGCTCGTCGCGCAATCGTTCGGTTGCCGCAGCCATCGCGCGTCCGAACTCCAATTGCGCGTTGCGTAACGAACGCTCTCCCGCCTCGCGGGTCTGTTCGATGGTTGTGGCATGCTCGCGCTGGGCTTGTTCGTCGGCGCGTTCCACGATGAGATGCGCATCGTGCCCGGCGGTGTCGATTTCGCCGTGCAGCAGATCGAGCGCGGCTTTGGCTTCGTCGCGATGACGTTCGGCTTCGGCGATTTGCTTGTTTTGACGGTCTTGCGCGGCCAAGATTGCCGGCTGGATGTATTTCGCCCATAGCCAAATTAGGACGCCGAGAAACAAGATCGCCGCAAGGATCTGGCTCCAATCGGAAATATGTTGGTACGTCCGAAGGGTCACGAGCTCACCCCCAGTGCGCGATCCACCATCGTCCCAGCCAACTGATCGACGAGTTTGTCCTCGTTGGCCCGCGCAGCCGTCAGCGCGTCGCCGGCGCGCTTATGCGCTTCCTCGACCGTGGTTTGCGCTTGCGCGTTATAGCCGGCCGCGATCGTGGCGGCTTCGTTCGACGCTTCGCCACGCGCTTTAACCAGATTCGCCTCGGCGGTGCGCCGCGCATCGGCGCGGACACGTTCCGCCTGTTCGCGCAACGCTTTGGCTTGGGACTGATACGTCGCGTAGTCGTTGACCACGCCGTCGATGTACTCGCGCCGCTTGCGGATCGCCTTACCGACCGGACGCAGAAACAGCACGTTCAACAATGCGAAGAAAATCGCGAAGTTGATGAGCTGGACGATCAGCGTATTGAGGTCGGGAATAATGAACACGCGGGTGCGTTACCTTCGACTAATGTCCGGCGAGGGCTGCGTAGATACCACTGGGTAAGCCGACGATGCCGAACAGCATGTAGAAGGCCAGCCCGAGCCCGATGATCGGAAACGCTTCCAGAACGCCCACGCCCAGGAACAGGAACGTGAAGATGTTGGGACGAGCTTCCGGTTGCCGCGCGATGGCCTCGACCGCTTTGCTGGCAACGAGACCGTCGCCAATGGCAGAGCCGAAGGCCACGCCCGTCACGATGAGCGCGAACGCGATGAGCGTCGCTGCCGCGACTAACGCTTGAGAAGTCAACTGAGTACCCTTTCCATCAGAAAAAACTAGTGGTCGTCGGAAATCGATAGCGCGAGATACACGATCGCCAGCAGCGTAAAGACAAATGCCTGTACGGTTCCGACGAAAAAGTTGAAAAACTGGATAAAAAACGGCAGAATCGCCGCCGTCAGCGACAGGTTAAAGAACCCGATCGAAATCCGGGACTGGATGATCGATGCGATGATCAAAAACAACAACTCGCCGACAAAGATGTTGAAGAACAAACGCGCCGCTAAGGTCACCGGACGAACCGCCTCGTCGATGACGTTGATCGGGAAGAGCCACCAGAAAGGTTGGACGAGGTGTTTGATCCGCTTCATCCCGGTATAACGGATGCCGACAATCCACGTCAGGCAGAAAACGATGAGCGATAGCGCGACGGTCGTCGCCAAATCGGCCGTAGGAGAGCCGCCGAACGGGATGCCGAGAATCTTGAACGGCACGATCCCGATCTGATTCATCAAGAAAATGAAGATGAAGAGCGCGATGAAGAACGGGACGAAGGGTTCGCCTTTTGGCCCGATCGTGGAGGTCGCCAGATCGGCGATATAATTGACGACGCCTTCGAGCACGACTTGCCGGCGCGATTGATAGGCCGAACGATAACTCGCTCCGACCCAACCAAAGAAGAGCAGCGCTATAACCATGACGAGCCAGGTCGTCACGATCGTATCGCCATGCACGGCGCCAAGCACCGGCACGTGCCAGAGGATGTGCTCCCCGAGTTTTTCGTGCAACCCCTACTCCGAAACTACCGAAATCGTCGTGTTATTTCGCGGCGAACGCGCGCCGCGCGGCGAATGCGAATATTCCCAACGGGAGGAAAAATCCGGCGAAGTACCACGCCATCGACCACCATGGACCGACGACGGCGAACGCCACCGGGACTATACCGAAGAGAGCGATTCGCAGCAAACTACTTAAGACGAACGCGCCAACACGGCGGCGTTCGACCAGTCGCTCGCCGCTCCACATCGTCAGCAGCGCGTTAGCGACCCCACAACAGCCCCCGGTCCACCCTGCGAGCGCCGGAATTGTCAGCCAGCGGACCGCGAGCAACCCGACGACCGTCACGGTCAGCAAGGTCCCAAACATGGCCGACCGCTTGAGCCGTTGATAGGTCGCGAGATCGGTGGCCGCTTGGGCGAGGCTGTAGCTACGCCGAGGGGGTTCCGTCTCCTCCCCGCTCATAGCGAGCGTCGCAGGAGCCGAAATGCCCCATAAGCCCCGACCGCGAGACCAACCATCAAGCCCACAAAAGCCCACCAGGCCTGACCCGTCCGACCGCCCACCCATATCCCGAGGGCCAATCCCACGAGGGCGGTGATTGCGAACGTGCCGCCGGCCGAAAGGACCGGCGCCAGCTCTTTCATACCGCGGCTGCGGCTGGCGGTGCTGCGTCGAACGGCTCGGGGTAGGCTCCGCCGCGACGGCGTGCGAGAAGCCAGGCAACAATGCGCTCGGCCGCCCGTCCGTCTCCATACGGGTTGACGGCTCGCGCCATGCGCGCAAAATGTTCGGGCTCGCGCAACAGCCGCATCGCGGCATCGACGATGCGCTTGCGATCGTGGCCGACCAGCTCGAGCGTTCCGGCCTCGATACCCTCGGGCCGTTCGGTCTCGTCTCTCATCACCAGGACCGGCTTACCGAGACACGGCGCCTCTTCTTGAATACCGCCCGAATCGGTCAACACGAACGAGCAGTCGCGGACCGCGAAGACCATCTGCCCGTACTCAATCGGATCGACTAACACCACGCCGGGAACTCCGTCGAGCACTTCGTGCGCCACCGGCGCCACGCGCGGCGACGGGTGCACCGGCCAATAAATCTGAACGCCGGAAGCCGCAGCGATCTCGGCCATCGCCAAACACATCTCGCGCATGTGCTCGTGGTTTTCACGACGATGGGCCGTGACGACGACGATCGGACGCGTCGGATCCAGCTCGTTCCAGCGCGGGGGCGCGGTTAGATCCGGCCGTCGCGACGTTTCGTGAAACGCATCGATGACGGTGTTGCCGGTCACCGCGATATTGGCCGGAGCGATATGCTCGCGCAGCAGGTGCTCGCGCGACAAGTTCGTCGGGGCGAAATGATACGACCCGATCGTCCCGGTCAGACGGCGATTCATCTCTTCGGGAAACGGCATCCACGGGTCGTTCGTCCGGAGCCCGGCTTCAACGTGTCCGACGGCAATGCGTTGATAGAACGCGGCGAGCGCGGCCGCCGTGCTGGTCGACGTATCGCCGTGAACGAGTACGACGTCCGGCCGTGCCTCCTGCAGCACCGGCTCCATGCGGGTCAGCACGCGGGTCGTAATCTCGGTGAGCGTTTGATCGCGCGTCATGACGTCGAGATCGAAGTCGGGTGCGATCGAAAACAGCTCGAGGAGATCGTCGAGCATCTTGCGATGCTGGGCGGTGACGCAGACGATCGCCTCGATGCCGGGCGACGCGGCCAGGGCGTGCACGACGGGCGCCATCTTAACCGTGTCGGGACGCGTCCCGAACACCGTCATCACGCGTAATTTATCGGCCACGGTATTCCTCGACTTCAAGCATGGCGGAAGACGTGCGTGAACTCGCCCGACAAGGCTAGGGCGACCGCACCCAACACGAAGCATACGGCGTACAGCAGAAGCACCGCTTGGCGCACGTTTAGACCGAAGCGGAAGATCAGTTGGTGATGGAAGTGACCGCGGTCAGCCTCCATAATGCGCTTGCCGGAGGCGGCGCGGCGCACGATCACCGCGGCGGTGTCGAGCACCGGCAGCGCTAAAACCAGCAACGGGATAACGATGCTGATCGCGATCGCCTGTTTGCTGCCTCCGATGATCGAAACCGTCGCGAAGACGTAGCCGATGAACAGCGAACCGGAATCGCCCAGAAAGATGCGCGCCGGGTTGAAATTAAACGGCAAGAAGCCGAGCGCGGAGCCCGCCAACGCGATGACGACCAACGCGACGACGGGATTACCGTGCAACACGGAAATCGCGAAAATGAAGATGCTCGAAATCGCCGCGACGCCCGAAAGCAAGCCATCGAGTCCGTCGATAAAGTTGATCGCGTTCATCATACCGACGTACCACAGCAGCGTGATCGGAATGCCGAGCCACAACGGAAACTCGATCCAGTTGGAGTTAGGATCGTGTACTAACGGATTGGTAACGCCGGGGATGACGAAACCGTAGAACAACGAGATGAGCGCGACCAGCACTTGGGCGACGAGCTTGTTGCGCGGGCGCATGCCGATCACGTCGTCCCAAATGCCAACCGATAAAATGAGCAGGCTGCCGAACAGCAAGCCGACCAACTGATGTACGCTGGCGAAACGATCGGTGAGTAACTCGATCTGCTTGGCTGCAGTGAAATGCGTCGCCGCCGGCAAGAGTTCCAATGGCGACGCCAGCGCGAACCCGAGCACCGCGAACAACGCGCACGCGAATCCGAAGAATACCGCGATGCCGCCGATGCGCGGCGTCGGGACTTCGTGCACCCGCCGCTCCTCGTTATTCGTATCCAGAACGCCGAGGTGGCGTGCGAGCCGAACGATCAGCGGCGTCGCGGCCGCCGTAATACAGACTGCAATCGCGAACGTGATCGCATAAATCAGCGCCGCGGTCCAAGCCGAGCCGCTCATCCGTGCATCTTTTCCAGCGACGCGTACGGCACGACCGCTACGCCGGCTTCACCCAGTAGTAATCCGGAGACCGCATCGGGGTAGGCACCGTCGTACACGATCTTGACCACGCCGGCGCTGATGAGCAGCTTCGAACAGCCCACGCACGGCTGATGCGTGCAGTACGCGGTCGCGCCCTCCAAGCTAACGCCGTGCAGCGCACCCTGCACCACCGCATTGGCTTCGGCGTGCGTCGCGCGTACGCAGTGGTCGTCGACCATCGTGCAACCGACTTCGGTGCAATGCGCGACGCCGCGCGGCGCGCCGTTGTATCCCGTCGTCAATATGCGATGGTCGCGCACGAACACGCAGCCGACCGAGGCGCGCGGACAGGTCGACCGCGTGCTGACGGTGCGCGCGATGTGCATGAAATACTCGTCCCAGCCGGGCCGCATACCGGGAAGCTTACGGAACGCCGAAACGATCGGTCAGTTCTCCGACGCGTCCGCGTAGCGCTTGCGTCCGCTGGCGCGCTTCGACATCGGCCAGCGCGTCCACTATGATCCGCGCGACTTCGCGGCAGTCTTCGACGCCGAATCCACGCGCCGTGATGGCCGGCGTTCCGATTCGGATACCGCTGGCGACCATCGGCTTCTGCTTGTCGAACGGAATAGCGTTCTTGTTGACGGTGATGCCGATCTCGTCGAGATACGCCTCAGCCGCTTTTCCGGTAACGTTTTTCACCGACAAGTCGACCAACAACAGATGCGTGTCGGTGCCGCCTCCAACCAGTCGCAATCCGGCGCTCGAGAACTCCTCGGCCATGGCTTTCGCGTTATCGATGACCTGTTGTTGATAGACGCGGAACTCGGGTTGCAGCGCTTCGCCAAAAGCGACGGCTTTGGCAGCGATCGTATGCATCAACGGTCCGCCTTGAATGCCGGGGAAAACGCTCTTATCGACCGGCGCCGCCCAGGTTTGATTGGTCAGCACGATTCCGCCTCGCGGACCGCGCAACGTCTTATGCGTGGTCGAGGTCGTGAACTCGGCGATGCCGACCGGCGACGGATGCAACCCGACCGCGACCAGGCCCGCGATGTGCGCCATGTCGACCATCAGGAGCGCGCCGATTTCGTCGGCGATTTCGCGGAACGGCGCGTACTCCATGGTCCGCGGGTAGGCGCTCGCGCCCGCCACGATCAGCTTCGGCTTGTGTTCGCGCGCCAGGGCTCGAACTTGGTCGAAATCGATCAGTTCGGTGTCGGGATTCACGCCGTAGGCAATTGCGTTGTACAGTTTTCCCGAAAAACTTACTTTCGTTCCATGCGTCAAGTGGCCGCCGTGCGCGAGTGACATGCCGAGTACGGTATCGCCGGGTGCCAAACATGCCATGAAAACGGCCATGTTGGCTTGCGCTCCGGAATGCGGCTGTACGTTGACATGTTCGGCGCCGAACAGTCGCTTGAGCCGGTCGATCGCCAGCAATTCAGCTTGGTCGACGAATTCGCAACCGCCGTAATAGCGCTTGCCTGGATATCCTTCGGCGTACTTGTTGGTCATCACGCAACCCATGGCTTCCCGTACCGCGGCGCTCGCGTAATTTTCTGAAGCGATCAGTTCGAG
>JBDTKL010000149.1:0-2538 GCA_039935355.1 Candidatus Tumulicola sp. | reverse complement strand
CCGGCGCACGCCCACCCGCCCACCCCGCCGCCGCTGCATATTACCGGCCAGGGCACGCCGGGCCGTCCGGTGCGGATCATTCAGCAAAATCAAAACCGTATCGAGTACGAATTGGTAACCAAGTCGTATGAGAGCAGGGGCGCTCAGGGTCGCGAGCGAGCGGTCGCACGCGATGCCACCATTACCTTTCACGATCGCAAAGGGGTCACGCTGACGGCCCGCTCTCCGCAAGCGGTGCTGGACGAGCGCGCCAACACGTTGACGTTAATCGACGACGTGCACGCGCGAACCAGCAGCGGTATAACGCTGACGTGCGACCGGCTGGTGTACGACCGAAACGAGCAACTCTTCCACGGCTACGGTAACGTGGTCATCGTAAACGCAAACGGCTTTCGCGGAACGGGTTCGAAGTTCGATTCGGACATTTCGCTCTCTCACGTACGGATGCAATGAATAACGGAGCTTCGATCAAACTACGCGGTCTCGTCAAGCGATATGGCGAGCGTACCGTCGTCAACGGCGTGTCGGCGGAGGTCGGCATCGGCGAAGTCGTCGGTCTGCTCGGCCCCAACGGCGCCGGGAAGACGACGACGTTCTACATGGTCGTCGGATTGGTTCGTCCGGATGGCGGCACCGTGCTGCTCGATATGGTCGACCGCCAGATCGACTTGACCGGTGCCCCGATGTACGCACGCGCTCGCAACGGCGTCGGATACTTAGCGCAAGAAAACTCGATCTTCCGCAAACTATCGGTCGGTGACAACATTCGCTTGATCTGGCAGCAAAATGGCATCCCGCACGAGGAACGCGAGCGGCGGCTGCCCGGCTTGCTCGAAGAGTTCGGCCTGCGCGCATTCATCGACGCTCGCGGCGACAGTTTATCCGGCGGAGAACGCCGGCGGGTAGAAATTGCGCGAGCGCTCGCGATCGAACCGTCATTTTTATTGCTCGACGAGCCGTTTACGGGCATCGACCCGATCGCCGTGGCGGACATTCAAACGATGATCCGTCAGCTGCGCGATCGCGGGTTGGGCGTTCTGATCACCGACCACCAAGTTCGTGAAACGCTGGCGATCGTCGACCGCGCGTACATCATGAACAACGGCCGAATCGAAGTCTCGGGTTCGGCGCAAGAAGTCATGGACTCGCCGATCGCCCGAACATTTTATTTGGGCGAAGGCTTCCGGCTCTAGCGAACGGCAATCGGCGAATGCCGCGATTTACGATTCTCGACCGCTACATGCTGGCCGAACTGTCCGGTCCGTTTGGATTCGGCCTCGCCGCATTCACGCTGATCTTCGCGGCCACCGAAATTTTAGCGATCGGCAAGTTGGTGAGCAGCGATCACGCGCCGCTTTGGGCGGCGGTCTCGGTCTTTTTATGGTCGCTACCCAGCTACATCGTGCTGGTGATCCCGATGGCGCTGCTACTCGGCACGCTCTTAGCGGTGCAGCGCCTTTCCAGCGATAGCGAATTGACGGCAATGAAAGCCGCCGGAATCACGTTCGGCCGAATCGTTCTGCCGCTACTCGCCGTCGGCATCGTTTTGTCGTTCGCGACGTTGTACTTACAAGAAGGCCTGGTTCCGTATGCCTCCGACCAGCGTACCGAAATCGAGGACGCGGTCATCAATCATAGCAGTCCGTTCAGCCGCGATCTTACCGTGTTCGCCCCGCTGCCCGGCGGCGGGCGCCAGATCACGACTGCCACGGCCTACGAACCCATCACGCGCGCGCTGTTGCACGTGACGCTGATTCAATACGACAAGTATAACCAGCCGCGGCAGATCGTGTTCGCGCAACGGGCCGAGTTCGAGATCGACCGTTGGACCCTGCAAGACTCCAGCGTCTATCGCTTCGAGCGAGACGGGTCGGGATTGGCCGAGCCCAACGTGCCGACGCAGCAGGTCGAAATTGGTGAAAGTCCAACCGAACTGGTCAAACGCATCAAGAACGACGACCCGGACAGCATGAGCCGCGCGCAAATTGCCGACGTCGTTCGCTCCGGTCAATTGACGGAGAGTGAATTGCGCAAATACGTCACGACCTATCAGGAAAAGCTGGCTCGGCCGTTCGCGTGTTTCGTCTTCATTTTGATCGCGTTGCCGTTCGGCGTGCGCTCCGTCCGTAGCGGTGGCCGCAGCGCCAGCCTCGGTTTCGGCCTCTCGCTGGCTATCGTTTTCGTCTACTACGTCGTAATGACGGTGTGCTCGTTCCTCGGCGAAGCGTTCCTTAACTTGGCGATACTGTGGGCGTGGATGCCGAACATCATCTTCACCGTCATCGGCTTGTCGCGTCTGCGGCGCGCGGCCGCGGTGTAGCGCGCGATGAATCTCGTCGAGATCGTCCGCGGAATCGGGAACGTCCTGGTGGTGATGGCCATCGCCGGAGCGGTCGCCTACGTGGGCGACCGTGTCGGCCATCAAGTCGGCCGGCGCCGCCTCACGCTGTTCGGAATTCGTCCGCGGTACACGTCGACGATCATCGCCATCGGAACGGGCATGACCATCGCGCTGGTGGTGACGCTCGTCGCGATCTT
>JBDTKL010000148.1:0-3816 GCA_039935355.1 Candidatus Tumulicola sp. | reverse complement strand
CCGCTTTCGGCATCGAGTCGGCCCGGATCGCGCAACTGCAGTACAAAGCCGGAGTCAAAACGATCTACGACGTGCTGCAGGCGCAGCAAGCCGCGCAACAGGCGGCGGTCGACGACATCACCGCGCGCGTCGATTACGTCGAAGCAGTGGTGAAGCTGCGCGTGTCGCTCGGCACCTACGATGCCCGCGCGGCAGTGGCGGACCTCGAATGAGGCGGAAGGACGGGCGATGAAACGCGCGCGCAACTTACTTATCCTCGTGGCCGCGGTCGCGATCGTCATCGCCATCGCGGTCATCGCTTCGCGCGGACATCGGAGCGACGCTATCGGCGTGCGAACGCTGCGAGTAACACCCTCGACCTTCGTCGTCAAACTTCCTGAGAGCGGCACGATCATGCGTCCGGTTGTGGCGACCGTGCCGACGTTGATCGCCGGCAACGTCGAACAAATTTTCGTGAAAGCGGGAGACTCCGTGGCGGCTGGCCAGGTGCTGGCAACCATCGAAAACCCGACGCTCTCGTACACCGCTTCGGGTTCCCAAGCCGACTACAATTCGGCCGTAGCCAACGTCTCGGCCGCCAGAGTGCAAGAACGCAACGCCGGTGTCGGATACCGTGCACAGGTCGAAACGACTCGTTCGCAACTCGAGGACGCCCGGCGAATTTATCTGTCGGACCGCTCGCTTTTCGCTAACAAAGCGATTCCCCGCAATCAGGTAGACGAAGATAAGGCCAAGCTCGATCAAGCGCAAGTCGCGTACGACCAAGCACAAGAACAGGAACGGCTTGGCGCGGTCTCCGGTTTTAACGGGAACAGCGTCCCATACGCCCAGGCGGCCGCGCGTAAGTCCCAAATCGCCAGCGCACAAGACCAACAACCGCTGGGGTTCGAGCGAATTACTGCGCCGTTTGATGGAACGATTCAGACCGTGGCCACGGGTAGCGGTGACGCGACCCGTACGTTGCAGTCCGGCGACCCCGTAACGCAAGGCCAAGCGATGTTCACGATTGCGCGCCAGGGCGGGTTCATCGTCAAGGCGCAGGTCGACGAACAAGATATTATCGACGTCCGGCTTGGCCAACGCGTCAACGTCGGCGGTCAAGATTTTCCCGGCCGCACGATCGTCGGGCACGTAAGGCGCATCGCGCCGGTCGCGGCCAAGTCGGCCGACGCAAGCAATACGGCAAAACAAGTCGAGACCACAATCTCGCTGGACGATTCGCCGTCATTTCTGCGCGACGGCATGAGCGCCGATGTCGACATTCTCACCACGTACGTACCGCACGCGATCGTGGTTCCAAACGACGCGGTTACGACCACCGGCGGAAAGTCGAGCGTCTTCGTCGTCGACAAGGGCGTGGCGCACAAACGCGTCGTGAAGATCGGCAAGGCCTCGGATACGCAAACGTGGGTCTCGCTGGGCCTGCGGCCCGGCGAAGCGGTCGTTTCGACCAAGGTTCCAGGGCTCACCGACGGGGCTCGGGTACGCGTGCTTCCGGCCGCATCGGCTGCGCCGGCCGGCGCGTGACGGCATTCTTCTCTTACCTAGAAGAAGCCGTTACGGCGCTCTGGCGTAATCGCGCTCGTTCGGGCTTGACGATGCTCGGCATGATCATCGGTAGCGCGTCGATTATCACCGTTTTCGGCGTGAGCCGTGCGGCCTCGGGTGGCATCGCTTCGACGTTCTCGTCGTTCGGCCAACTACCGGTTAGCGTGTTCCCCGACCCATCGCAAAATTACCCACAGCAAGCGGCCATCCAGTATCGCGATGTAAGAACCGTCGCGGCGGCGCTCGGGAACGCAGCGACCTACGTCGAGCCCTCTTGGCAGCGCACCTACCGCGTAGCATCGACGACCGCGCACGACTACGAAAGCGTCGCTTCCGACGGCGGATATCACAACGACTCAATGGCTCTTCTCGGCGGAAGGCGTTTTACGCAGCAAGATATCGAGAACGCGGCCCGCATTTGTATGCTTACGGCAGATCTAGCGCAAAAGTACTTCGGAACGAAACCGGCCGTCGGAAACATCCTGCGAGTTGGGGGCGCACGGTTCGTCGTAGCAGGCGTGTACGCCGACATCAAGGGCTCGTTCTTAAACTCCATCTTGAGCTCTAGCGCGGTCTTCGTTCCATACACGGCGTTCTATCAAGACTTTTCACCTGGTGCGGTGGATTCGCTGCAGGTGTTCGCGGCGCAACCGGATCGTGCGGATGCCATTGGAGCGCTGGCCGTAACGGTGTTACAACGCATTCACGGAACGCGCTCGCAGTACACGATACAAAACGGTGCTGGGTTCGTTAGCAGTTTCGACGGTGTATTGAGCGTCGTAGCTACCGGCTTATCGGCCATCGGCGGGGTCGCTTTGGTCGTGGCCGGCATCGGCATCATGAACATCATGCTCGTTTCGGTTACCGAACGTACGCGCGAGATTGGGATTCGCAAGGCGATCGGCGCGACTCGCGCCAACATCGCGATGCAGTTCGTCATGGAGTCGGTCGTGCTGTCGCTTATCGGCGGCGGAATCGGCATGGGCATAGGCCTAATCGTAACGATCGGCGCCGCCTCGATCCTCAGCCGCCAACTCGGCGCGCTGCTCATTCCGTATCTTGCCATTATCAGCATCGCATTGATGTTCTCGCTGATCGTTGGAACGGTGTTCGGCACGTATCCGGCAATTCGCGCCGCGCGGCTCGATCCGATCGAGGCGCTGCGCACGTGATCTACGCCATGGAAGCGTTCCGCGTTTTGCTTGCGAACAAGCTGCGCTCGCTTCTGACGATGTTGGGACTCATTGTCGGCGTCGGCGCCGTCGTGGCGATCGCCGTGCTCGGCAGCGGCATGGCCGGCGGCGTGGGCGGCTTGCTCGGCGGAATGTCCGACGAATCGTTCATCATCTTTCCAAACCAACAGCAAACGGATTTCGCAGCCTCCGAATTTCGATTGTCGGATCTGCCAGCGATTCGAGACGCTCTCCCGCAGATCGTCGACGCCGTTCCCATCGCACAGGTCACGGATCTCGTAAGTTCCGGTCACCAACGCGCGCGATACCGCCTGTCGCCTGAGAGCGCGATTCCGTTCACGAATCTTCCGCTTCTCTACGGCCGGCGCATCGACCAGAACGATATCGACGGCGCCGCTCATGTGGCGGTGCTGCAGCACGACGCGTATGTCAAGCTCTATCCGCGAGGCGGCGATCCGACCGGGTCGAGCATCTATGCCGGACCGAATCGCTTCGTCGTCGTCGGCGTCCTGACGGAGCCGCGACGAGGTTTCCTCAACGCCAACTTTTCGGGAGCGATCGCAATTCCGTGGACGACGTTCGTGCAGCGCTACGTTCGCGGCGACCGCGTCTTCGCCGCGCGCTTCGTCGTGCGTAACGCGGGTGACATCGCATCGGCGGAGACGGCCGTGATACAAACGATGCGCGCCATTCGGAACCGCCCGGACCTACAGTATCAGAGCTTCGACAAATCGCAGTTCACGAAAGGCATCAACGTCGTCTTCGGAACGATCACCGCAATCGTCGCTCTTATCGGCGCGGTCTCGCTGCTGGTGGCCGGCATCGGCGTCATGAACATTATGCTCGTTTCGGTCGCCGAGCGCACGCGGGAGATCGGTGTTCGCAAGGCCATTGGGGCACGACGTTCGCAAATTCTCGCGCAATTTTTTATCGAAGCGTTGGCGTTATGCAGTGCGGGTTGCGCGATCGGTTGGGTGATTGGAATAGTGGCAGGATGGGCGGTCGATAACCTCGCCATCGTCAAGGTAGCAGGTTCGATTCCCGCGTTACCGATCGTACCGACGTTGGCGATCGC
>JBDTKL010000147.1:0-4858 GCA_039935355.1 Candidatus Tumulicola sp. | reverse complement strand
CGAACGCACCGCTCGGATTCGGCTTGACCCAAACGATCAGATCCCAGATCGACGGAAACTCGAAGATCGTCGCCACTGCAGACGCGTTCGGAACCTTTTTTAACTCGACGAGCGTCGCCGCGCTAGGTTGCGTGGTGCTGCCGCCGGCTGCGGCAAATTTCGGATTCATCACCCAGTGGTCGTAGGTCAGTTTTCCGGTGGCCGGATCGCGCTCGACGTAGTGAACGTGTCCGTCGAACTCCACCCACCGTCCGGGATTGATGCCCCACAGGGTCGGCCGTCCGGGATTTGCGCTCACCAGCACCGAGTAATCGGCGCCTAATAAGTTTCCGTCCTTGCCGTACCACAGTTGGCTCGGGTGCTTGGCATCCGTCGATTGCCAGTGCAGGTTCGCGTAGCTGATTGCGCCGGTTTCGTCTTCGTTGGTATAGCGGATGTAGCCGGCCTTTTCGGCGTCGGCCACGGTCGGATACCGTTTCATAAGATCGGCTTGGATGGCGGCGACGAACGCTTTTTCCGAGGCGCTAGCCGGCCCATGGTAGGTAGCGTTCTGATCGGCCAGCGTCCGAAGCGGCACGGCCAGGACCGCCGCGGCCAGAAGTAGCGAAACGAGATGCTTGCTCATCGTTGGATTGTACAGGATGGGGAGGCGACCGCCTATCAGAGTACCGTCAAACCAGTCGCCCAGTGGCGGCAGGGGCGCGCTGGCGAACGGGCCAAACCAGGAGCCGCGGCGCGAGGCCGTATCGTTGCCGACGTAGCTCAGTGGTAGAGCAGCTGTTTCGTAAATAGCAGGTCGTCAGTTCAATCCTGACCGTCGGCTGAGTACATTTTGGAGAGAAGCATGAAAAGCACGATCGCTACGTTCGCCGCGCTGTTCGCCCTTGTCGCCACTTACGGCGTATCCCAGGCTTCAACGCCAACCGCGCCCGCATCGGTCGGGACCGCCCTCCCTGCGTTCGAAGGGCAATCGCTCGATGGCAAGACGGTAACGTCGTCTCAACTACGCGGCAAGGTCGTCGTTCTGAACGATTGGGCGACGTGGTGCCCGCCGTGCCGCCACGAAACGGCCGACATGATAACGGCCTACCACAAACTGCACGCGCCCGACGTCGTCTTTCTGGGACTCGACGACAACGAAACGGTTCCGGTCGTTAAAAGCTTCATATCCACGCGGGGCGTTCCGTACCAGACGATTTTGGTGAGCCCGCACCTTCGCCAACTGATCAGCGTCGAAGCGATTCCGACGACCATCGTGGTCGATAAGAACGGTATCGTACGCGCTCGCTGGACCGGCGGCGTAACGCCGGCGCAACTTGCCGAGTTTATCGAAGGCGCTCGCCAGGGACGCAACGTGTACTACCTGTCGCCCGTGCAAAAGAAGCTCGATTCGATGTTGGCTGCCGGCCAGTTCACGTTGACTGGATCGCCGGCGCAGGTTCGCGCGGGCGCGGCCGCCTCCGTCAAACAAGTCGCGGCCGCCGAAGCATATCTCAATGCGCTGCCGTCGTCGCAGTCCGACTCCTACGATTACGCGCGTACCAGCCGCGCAGAAGGCGCGTTGCAATACGCCGCGGCAACCGCCGTGCTTCGCTTACCGAATACTCCGCAACAGAAGTTCGACGCGTACCTGTTGCAGGCAAAAGGTCTCGCAAACCTCGGCGACTCGGCGGGTGCGGTGCGCGCCACGCGCAACGCGCTGGCGTTGAAGCCGAGCGATCCGGCGACGATCTTCCGTATGGCGCGCGCCCTGGGCGCGGCGGGCGATTACACTGCGGCGATTCCGTACGCGATCAAGTACACCAACCTGCGTCCGCAAGATCCCGACGGCTTTAGCTGGCTCGCAATCTTCTACAAGCGTTCCGGTCAGCCGCAGCAAGCGATCGCGCCGTTCCTAAAGAGCACGGCGTTGTTGGAGGCTGCAGTCAAAACATCGGCGCCCAAAGATCGCAGCGATAATGCCGCTAACGCCGCCGATGAATTGCTGTCGCTCGGCGACGCGTACGTAACGCTCGGTGACGGACCGCAAGCACAACAGGCGTACGCTTCCGCCAAGCATTACGCCGACATGGTCGATCCGAAGAGCCCGGCTGCCGAAATCCGTGACCGCGTGACGGAACGCGCGGCCGAAGGCACTGTCGCCGTTGCCGTCAAGCAAAATTCCAACATGGCGATTTCGGTGACTAAATGGACCGGCGCCGATCTTCCCGGTAGCGTGAGTTCGACGTACAAGTATCGCCTGATCGTCGTTGCCAAGACCGGCCAGCCGGTGACGTTGACCGCGGAGAATCTCGCACCCGGCTGGGTCGCGTCGTTCTGCGCCGATCGTCTCTGCTCGCCGGGTAAGGTGACGTTCACGCCTCCGGAAAGCGGGGTGAAAACGTACGAGTTTCAGCTCGTTCCGCCGACTCCGGGAGCCAAACCGGGCAACAACATCACGGTAGCTTCCAACGGCGTCACGGCAAGCGTCCCCGCCCGCTAGCGTTGGCATCCGGCCGGCGCTGCCGGCCGATGCTCCGGCGCTCGTTCCGTTGTTCGCACAGCTCGGATATCCGAACGACGCGGCAACGATCGAGCGCCGTTTACATTCCTGTACCGACGATTCGAGCGTGTGGCTTGCGTGGCTCGAGAAACGAATCGTCGGGTTGATCGCCGTGCACATTTCGGAACACTTGCTCGATGGTACGATGGCGGAAATCGCCGCGCTGGTCGTCGACGAAGAAACGCGCGGTCAAGGAATTGGCGCTGGACTGCTGCGTGCTGCAGAAAGCTGGGCGATCGAGCGAGGAACGCGGCGTATCCGCGTGCGCTCCAACGTGATTCGAGCGGACGCGCATCGCTTTTACGAGCGTGAAGGATACGCGCCGGTCAAAGACCAGCGCGTATTCGAGAAGCGAAGCTAGCGAAGGTTAGGCGCGAGCGCCGGGGACGAACTTGAGCGAGACGCCGTCGATACAGTAGCGCAGATGCGTCGGCGCGGGACCATCGTCGAACACGTGGCCGAGGTGGCTGCCGCATTGACGGCAGTGCACTTCGGTGCGTGCCTCGACCAGCCCGTAGTCGGATTGTTCGCGAATCGCGTTGGGCAGTACGTCGTAGAACGACGGCCAGCCTTCGCCGCTGTCGTATTTCGTCTTGGACGAAAACAACGCGAGGTTGCAACCGTAGCAGCGATAGGCTCCGGCGCGAGTTTCGGTTAACAACGGGCTCGAGTTTGCCGGCTCCGTTCCACTCTGGCGCATGACGTCGTAGCGCTCGCCACCGAGGAGCTCACGCCACTGTGCGTCGCTGTGCGTCACCGCGTATTGTTGCGATGGCGAGGCGAAAGCGCGCGACGCCGTCGCTCCACCGAGAACGAGCAGGCCGCCGAGAAAGGCGACGCGATTCATCGTGCCGTCGGAATGTGACACGCCGCTCCGCCGTTCTTTTCGAAGTAGCGCTGATGATAGTCTTCGGCTTTGTAAAACGTGGGGGCCGCAAGAATTTGCGTTGCGATCGGCCGGCGATGATTTGCCTGTTCCGCATCGCGCGACGCGGTTGCAGCGCGCATCTGCTCGTCCGAATAGGTGAAGATGGCCGAGCGATATTGATCGCCGACGTCCGGACCTTGCCGGTTGACTTGCGTCGGATCGTGCAGATTCCAAAACGCCTGCAATAGTTGTTCGTAGGTCACCCGTGACGGGTCGAAAGTAACTTCGACCGCCTCGGCGTGTCCGGTTCCATGTCCGCAGACCTCGCGATAGGTCGGGTCTTGCGTTGTTCCGCCGATGTAGCCCGAGACGGCGTCAAGCACGCCGGGAATCTGGCGAAATGCGGCTTCGACGCCCCAAAAACAGCCGGCGGCGAAGGTCGCGGTTTGCGTAGTTGCGTTCATACATACTCTATAACGTTTGGCGCGCGCCGGCGGATGCGTCAACCGCCGATGAGAGCGCGCAACACCGTCTGGCGGACTCGATTGAGGAGCGCGTCCGCGTCGGGGCGGTCGTCCATCCAGTTCTCGATCATCAAGGCGAAGATCGTGGTGCTTCCATCCGGCCGCCGGACGTATCCGGCCAACAGCCGGGCGTGATTGGTCGTGCCCGTCTTTGCGACGATCGCGCCGGCCAGCGGCGCCGACGTGAAGTCGTTTACCAGGGTGCCGCTTCGGCCCGAGACCGGCAGCGACGCCAGCACGGTCGCGCGATAGCGTCCGTGCCAACCGGCGTTCAGAATCGCGACCAGAGCCCGCGGGGTAATGCGGTCGTATGCCGACAGCCCGGAACCGTCGGCGATCGTCAGCGTGCGCGGGTCGATGCCGATCGAGCGCAGCCACGCCGTTTCGACCGCTATGCCGGCGGCGCGATCGTCGATGTGAGCGGTTGCCGGCGAGGCCACGCCGAGCGCCTCGAGCAGTTGTTCGCCGATCAGGTTGACGCTGGGGCGCCAGAAATCGCCGAGCATCGTCCGCAGCGGCTCCGAGCGGTGTTGCCAGAGGTGCGTTCCCCCAGGCGCGGACGTGAAGCGGACGGCTCCGTCGATGGCGATGCCGCGCGCGACGAGTGCGTCGCGAAAGACCGCGGCCGCATATGACGGCGGATCTGGAACGGCCGGCTCGAGGTCGTCGGAAAGCGGCGCTCCCAACGGGTAACTACCGGTGACGTCGATCTCGGACGGGACGTTCCAGGGCCGGTCGAGATCGGTCGTATCGACGCTGCCGCGTGCGCCCGTCACCGCCCGATTGACGATCGTGAACGCGTTAACGGCCGGAGCGATCGAAAGCTGCGCGGGCGCTCCGGCGGCCGAGCCCGGACGCACGCGAACGTGCGCGATGTTACGTTCGAGCGACAGCGCCGACGGAACGGCGGCGTATTCGTACGGC
>JBDTKL010000146.1:0-5105 GCA_039935355.1 Candidatus Tumulicola sp. | reverse complement strand
ACCGAAAGAGCCCTACGCCGAGCCGCCCAGAAGCGTTATCCATGGCGAAAGTCCTCATTACCGGAATGTCGGGCACTGGTAAGTCCAGCGCGCTACACGCTCTCGCAGAACGTGGTCATGACGTCGTAGATACCGACGACGATCGTTGGAGTCGTTGGATAACGTTGCCGAACGGCGAGCGCGACTGGATCTGGCGAGAGGGCGCGATGAACGACCTACTGGTTGCGCACACGCACGGCAATTTATTCGTAGCCGGTTGCAAATCGAATCAAGGAACCTTTTACCCGCTATTCGACCACATCGTCCTGCTCAGCGCGCCCGCCGAAGTCCTACTCCAGAGAATCGCCACCCGCACCAACAACCCATATGGTAAGACCGCGGATGAGCGCGCGCGTATCTTGTACGATCTCGCGATCGTCGAGCCGTTGATGCGAGCCGGCGCAACGACGGAGATCGACGCGTCTCAACCGCTCGCCGAAGTCCTCCGTCGTCTCGAAGAACTTGTCGCTGCCTAGCCCCCGTTCGAGATAAAACGCCCGGGTTGACTAAATACCGCCATCCGTGTACCATCTGCATGGATGGTTAATACAGATTCGAGACCGGCCAGAGCGGGCGATTCAGAGAAGATCACGATCAACCTCGGGTACGTCGACCTTGGGCAGATCGATTTGATTGTGTCAGACGGCTTCTACGCGAATCGCACCGATTTCATCCGCACGGCAATTCGCAATCATCTCGATAAACACCGCGAAGCGTTAGAAAAGTCGGTAGCGCGGAAGAACTTCGACTTGGGACTACACGACTACAGCCGGGAGTTTCTCGAAGATCTACAGCGCTCGGGCCACACCGTAGACATTCGGGTGATCGGTCTCGCTCGCATCGCAAACGACGTTAGCGCCGAGCTCGCACGCTCCACCATCGCATCGGTGTCGGTTCTCGGTGCACTGCAAGCCAGTGCCGCCGTCAAAGCCGCACTGTCCGACCGCCTCTCATCATAACCGGAAAGCCATATTTTGAAAACACCACAGTATCGCGACATCGTTGCCGCGACGAAACTTACGCGCGCGGGAAACCTCACGGAAGCGACGGCCCTACTGCAAGCGTCATTGAGCGTCGCCGGCGCGCCCGTTGCCGCCCAGACCACGGTCGTTCGAGGTGCATTGACCGGCGTAACGCGCGGTCAATTCCTAACGAAAACCTTTAACAACAGCTTTGGCGCTCGATCGTACAAACTCTACGTGCCAAACCGCTACGACGGGCAACCGCGCCCGCTGATCGTCATGCTTCACGGCTGTACGCAATCTGCAGACGACTTTGCAACCGGAACGCGCATGAACAAACTCGCGGAAGAATTCAACTTCCTCGTTGCGTATCCCGAACAACCGGCGTCGGCGAATCCGCGTAAGTGCTGGAACTGGTTTTTGCGCACCCAACAAACCCGCGACTTCGGTGAGCCGTCGATCGTTGCCGGCATAACGCGACAAGTCATGTCCGGCTATGCGATCGATTCTCAACGCATCTACGTCGCCGGGTTATCGGCCGGCGCCGCAGCAGCAGCGGTACTTGGAACGACGTATCCCGACATCTACGCTGCGGTGGGCGTGCATTCGGGGATCGCATACGGCCTGGCCAAGGACGTCGACTCTGCGTTTGCGGTGATGAAGCGCGGCCCCAGCGCCGCCAAGTTGCCCGTTCAACCAGCGAACTGTGTTATACCGACGATCGTGTTTCATGGAGATCGCGATCGGACCGTAAACAAAGTCAATGGCGATCGCTTTGCGGAGGCTCTCGATTCACCCGAATACGCTAAGCGCGTCGAGGCCGGACACGTTCCGGGAAGCCGCGCCTACACGAAAACGACGTACGTTGATGCTAACGGGCGTGACCTACTCGAGCAGTGGGATATTCACGGCGCCGGCCATGCATGGTCGGGGGGAAGTCCAGCCGGTTCCTATACCGACGCGGCCGGACCCGACGCAAGCCGGGAAATGGTGCGATTCTTCTTGTCGCACCGTCTCACATAGTTTCGTCGTGCTACTGCGCGCCAAGAGCGCCGTGACCCGAACCCGTACACGGCGTGAATTGCGGGGGTTGTCCGGCTTGAATCCCCAGCGTTCCGCCGCAATTTTTGCAGAGGATGGTGGTGTAAGAGTTGAGCGTCGTGGGCAGTGCCGGGAAGTTATGCGTGCCGTTTGCGCCGGGAGCTGGGCAGCTGGGAATGTTGCCGGCCGTGTTGCCGTTCATGTGGTCGTTCCTTTCGGGTCGCGCGTGTGCAGGCCGGAGTAGCTAGGTTTTCTTTTCGCTCGGGATGCCGAAACAGTGCGAATAATCGTCGTCATCGGTCAGCAAGAACTCGGTTTGTCAGTAGCTGCGATCGTCGAGTTCCGAAACGGCGTAGCCTAGGCTTTTCAATCGCTCCCGAGTTTCTCGTAGATCGTTTGGTGTCCAATACAGCCGGATGCCCTCGTAACCTGCCGGCTTGTCCGGCGATCCCGCTCGCCGGTTCAATATGAACCACATATCGTCTTTGTTTAGCATACAAAAGATAAGCTTGCCGCGCTCGCGCATTTCCGAACTCGGCGTAAAGCCGAGGCCGTCCACCCATAAACGCAAACTCTTCTCGATATCTACGCTCGGGATGACCGGGACGCAAGACGTAACGGGCATTTGAGTTCCTTTCGCGCTGAAAGATAACCGCACCGCCTTGGCAAAAGCACGCCCGGCAAGGTTTTCGCGAAGGGAGCACCCGTATGTCGTACAGGGTCCGCGCAAGACATTTCCTCGGTTTGCTCGCCGCGGCGGTTCTCGCCGGCGGCTGTTCCGGTGGAGCGCCACCGGCCTCGTCGTCCGCGCTCGACCAGCGAATCGCCGGGACGAACAGCTTGGGCCTGGTGCCGGAGCGCCATTTCAACCGTCGGGCGTCCTGGATGCTACCGGACGCGAAGAAGCAATGGCTCATTTACGTTTCGGACGGTGCTTCGGGAACGGTCGACGTTTACAACTACCGTTCGAAAACCGGAAAGCTCTACGGCCAGTTGACCGGCTTGAACTTTCCGTACGGTCAGTGCATCGACGGCGCCGGCAACGTGTACGTCGTCGATAACGGCACCGCCGACATCTACGAATTCGCACACGGCGGCACGACGCCGGTTGCAACCGTGGCCGATACATTCGGCTATCCTACCGGCTGCTCGGTCAACCCCAAAAACGGTGACATGGCCATCACCAACTTCGACAGTTTGACCAACGGTGGTGGAGGCGTCGTTATCGCGTCGGGCGGATTGAGCGGCAAGCAGACCAACTACTCGGGGTCCACGCTCTATCGTGCATTTCCACCGGGCTACGATCCGAAGGGTAATCTCTTCGTACAAGGCACCGACTATTCGGGCGTTCCAAGTTTCCAAGAGCTTCCCGCCGGTAAAAAGGCGTTCAAACCATTAAATGGTTTGGTAGTCGGATTCCCCGGCAGCGTCGCCTGGGACGGAAAGTATCTCACCGCGACCGATCAAAACTACCAGTTCAACTACACGACGATGATCTATCGCATCACCGTTTCGGGCGGAGACGTACAAATCGTCCGCAAGACCGACCTTACCGACACGTGTTATCCGTATCACAATTGGATGGTCGCGATACAACCGTTCGTCACCGGTATGGGCGACAAGCAAAATGTCGTCGTCGCCGGCAATTTGAATTGTCCTAACCGCGAGAACTACTTCAGCTATACCAAGGGCGGAAATCCGACACGCTCGATCGATCCGTCGATCGCGCCCAAAGCGCCATACGGCCAAGTCGTAAGCCCGCCCTAACGCTTATTCTACCGCGAGGGCGTCGCTGACGCGGTCGTACCACTGCGTTTGTTCCGCCCTCGTAAAATGAGCGTTCGCACCGCTCGGATTCGGCACGAGGAAGAATCGCGTTCGTCCGACGTGCGCAGCCTGCAATCCGAGAGACGGCTGCCGATTTGACAATTCCGCGAACGATGCGTGCACGTAGCGATAGCCCGTTATACCCTGAAAGCATGCGATGCGGGGCTGAAATCGTTCGAGCTTCCTGAGGAGTGCGGCAGCGCCGGCGACGAATTCGGCCGGGCTCACGTCGCCGGCTCGCGGCGTCGGCCGTTCGACCAGATCGGTAAAGCCGATGCCGAACTGCGGCAAGAGGACGTCGTGCTCGGGGCCGAGTCGTGCTACGCCGAGTTCCATGCGGATCGCGAGCGTCAGCTTGGACGCGGAGATGCAGGGCCAAAACTTGTTGCTCTTCCGGGCGAAATAATGCCCCCGTTCCACGGAGTACACCGCCGGATTGAGATTGACGAACACGACGTCGAGCCCACGAAGAAAGAGATCCGGCAACATCAGGTAACTCCTGGGTATGAAATCGCTGACGGAGCACGCACGAAAGAACGCCGCACGCTGGGATCAACAGAGCGACGACTATGAGGCACAGCATTCGACCCAGTTAGCCGACAATTCGATGGCCTGGGGTTGTTGGTCGATTCCCGAATCGCAACTCCGCGTACTCGGAGATGTCGCAGGAAAAGATGTGCTCGAATTGGGCTGCGGAGCGGCACGTTGGTCGATCGCGCTTGCGAAACTCGGCGCGCGCCCCGTCGGTCTCGATGTTTCAGCGCGGCAGCTCGACCACGCTCGCAAAAACATGCGAGACGCCGGCCTCGATTTCCCACTCGTTCACTCCAGCGCGGAAGCGGTTCCGTTGGCGGATGCATCCTTCGACATCGTCTTCTGCGACCACGGTGCCATGACTTTCTGCGATCCGCTTCGCACCGTGCCCGAAGCAAGTCGTCTATTGCGTCAACACGGGCTGCTGGCATTCTCCGCCTCAACGCCTATTTTTAATGTTTGCTGGAACGAGTCCGACGACCGTGTCGACGACCGGTTGCACGCAAACTACTTCGAGCAACGCCGTTTCGAAGACGCGGACACGATCGATTTCTCGTTACCCTACGGCGAATGGATCGAGCTGTTTCGAAACAACGGTTTCGCGATCGAGGACCTGATCGAGCTTCGACCACCCGAAAACGCAGCGACGACGTACGTGGATTTTGTGCCCCTCGAGTGGGCGCGCGCGTGGCCTGCAGAGCA
>JBDTKL010000145.1:0-5282 GCA_039935355.1 Candidatus Tumulicola sp. | reverse complement strand
GGAACGCTTGGGCGCCGTACGTCGAGTTCGCCAAGAAAGCGTTTGCGCGCGAAGCCACATATCGGATGGAGGTGCTCACCGAGATCGGCTCGCTGGTCTTGCGCGTGTACATCCTGCGTTCGCTTTGGACCGCGCTCTACGCGCAAAATGCTGCGCCGATCAACCTGCCGCTGCACGCCATGATCACGTATGCGACGATCGCGATGCTGATGTCGCTCATCCTCGAAGTCGACGGCACGCGACTGATTCGCGAAAAGGTACGCGAAGGCACGATCGCAACCGATTTGACGAAGCCGATCAGCTTACCGCTGTACTTTTTTAGCGACGGCGTCGGTCAGACGTTGCTGCACGCGATCTTGGTCGTTCCGTCGATACTCTGTGCGTTGTTGCTGGTGCACATCGACGTTCCGCCGCCCGCCACCCTGGCCGCCTTCGCAATTGCTTTTGCGATCGGTTATTGCGTCAATTTCTTTTTGAACTTCCTGATGAATTCCGTGGCGTTCTGGACGCTCGAATCGTTCGCCGTGCAGTTGATCGTGCGTTGGGCGTCGGATCTGCTGTCGGGGCAAATCATTCCATTGACGTTTTTTCCGGGCGTGCTGGGGCGCATCGTCTTCGGCTTGCCGTTCGCGGCCATCTACTCGACGCCGCTGCTGATCTACGTCGGAATCATTCCGCAATCGGGTTGGCTCGCCGCGTTCGCCACGCAGCTCTTATGGCTAGCGCTATTCGGCGCATTCTCGATGACCGTCTGGCGCGCCGCCTCGCAAAAGATCGTCGTCCAGGGTGGGTAGCGGTACGTATTGCTCACTCGCTCTTCGCGTACTGCCGGCGCTAGCGCTATCCTTGGCGGGATGTTCGAACGGCAGTCCCTTGAGCGTTCGAAATTGCACCTTGAGTTCGCTCGATTACCGACGAGCGGTCTTGACGGCCAATCTTTTCCGCTAGGACGCAAGACCGTGAGAATGCTCCGCGTTATCGTTGTGACCTCCGACAATAACAAAGTCGATTACGAGTTCGATGGAGCGTTATCGCCAAATCGTTGGACCGAGCGACCAACGACGAAGGGCATCGTTGCGTTCGATCTACCCAGTCACGAGGGCAAAGTTGACAACTGCTATGTTAACTACGTCCTCTTCCGGGACGGGACGAGTTGGTTCGGCGGAACGCCGGATATGTAATGTTGGCGTTGCGCGGTTAGTTATTGTGCGCGAATTTCTTTGATTGTCGCTTCGACGATGCTCGGAGCGTCCTGATACAGACCCTTTAAGAAGTTGACTGTTCGGGCAGCGCCGTCGTCGAAGCTAAAGCTGCAGTTGTTAACGAGGTTCTTGTTAAAGCCCAACTGGCCGCCGCCGTACACCAGCTCGCAACCCTCAAACATGCAATTTTCGAAGTGCCCGTCGTCCAAAACGACGCGCATGTCTTTGAAGACTTCTTTGTTATGAAAGGTCACGGTAGCGTTCCTATCGGTAGGTGATGCCGGCTTTTTTGAGGATCGCACGGCCCCGGCCGGTTAGGATGAAGTCGGCAAACGCTTTCGCCTGCACCGGATGCGGCGCGGCAGCCATCACCGCAAGCGTATACGTGATTTTATCCGACAGCGACGCTTTGCCCGGGAGCGCATAGAATTTTAGATTGCGGGCTACGGCTTCGGTGCGATAAAAGAAGCCGATGTCCGCCTGGCCGGTCTCGATTCGCGCGAGCAAATCGTCTTCCGGAAACGTTTGTGACGGATTCTCGTCGTCGCCGAGAATCTTTTGCTCGACCGCGTCGCCGGCCAACATCTTCATTCCGACGATCGTATATTCGCCCTTGGGGTCGACCTTCGGGTAGGTTCGGCCGATCACGAGCCCGTTAGTCTGTAGTGCTTGAACGAGCGGAGTCTTGCCGGCAGCGACCGCGCCGAACAGTGCGGCGTCTTTCGAGTCCGCGGACCAACCAATGCCCAGGCTCGTGCTAGCAAACGTTTTTTGTGTCGCGACCTTCGAACCCAGTTTCGTCACTTGCTGTGGATCGACGCTGATGAAGACGTCGGGGCTCTTCGCGCCTGAAGCGATCAAATTGGAGAGCATCTTGCTGCCGCCGCCTTGACCTTGGAAGTCGATGCCTTGCGATGCCAACGCAGACTTGATCGGTCCTTCCATCGGTGTCACGAGCGAGCCGGCATACAGAACCGAGACGACCGCATCGGATGCGGCGCGGCCCGAACTTGGAACGAAGGAGGCGATCGCACCCGCGGCCACGATTGCTGCAACGACAAACCGCTTCATGAACGTGCTCCTTCCGGCAGATCCCAGAGCACTATCTCGCCGCAGCCGCGGACGTCGATCGACCGAATATCGTACATTCGCACGGCGTCGCCGGCCGCGACGTCCTTGCCGTTCACGGTAACCGCGCCTTCTGCCAAGTAGAGAAAACCGTAGCGCTTCGGTGCGAACGTATAGTCCAACGATCCATCGTCGAGCCGCGCGACCGAAAACGTTGCGTCGGCGGTGATGCGAATCGGCGCATCGCTCGACGGATCGCCGCTCACCGCATGCAGCCACGTATTGTCGCGAGCCGCAGCCTGGAATTGCCGCTGGCCGTAGGACGGCTTGGCGCCAAGCGTTCCGGGAGCGATCCACATTTGTACTAGGCGAAGCGGCCGGTCCGAGCTGTGGTTGAACTCGCTGTGCTTCACGCCCGTTCCGGCGCTCATAAACTGCACGCCGCCGGGACCGACGACGCCGCGACTGCCGGTGCTGTCTTGATGCAGCAACTCGCCCGTCAGCACGTAGGTAACGATCTCCATGTCCTTGTGCGGATGCGGCGGAAAGCCCGCACCGGCTGCGATCGTATCGTCGTTGAGCACGCGCAGTGCGCCCCAGCTGACATTATTCGGATCGAAGTACTCGCCAAAACTGAACGAGTGGTACGTCTGCAGCCAGCCGTGGTCGAAGAACGCCCGCTGGTCGGAGCGTTGAATTGCAAAAACTGGTTCGGTAAGGATCGCGCTCATATAGGCATACAACCGGCGGGAAGCGCGTTGCGGTTGCGAGGAGGGTCGCGCCTTCCCGGCCAAGCCCGCCGCGTGGTCGCCGCCTACATCCAGTACTGGCGCATCAGCCTGCTGACGATTCTCGAATACCGGGCGAACTTCGTGATGTGGTTCTTCTTCACGATCGCCTACCACGGCGTAGCGCTCGGCGCGCTCTACGTGACGATGCGCCAGTTTCCGTCGATGAACGGCTGGGATTTCAGGCAGATGTTCTTTCTATACGCCCTCTGGATGGCTGGCCACGAGCTGCACAATCTGCTGTTTTTTACGATCGTCAGCGTGCCCGAATATATCCGTGAGGGCCGCTTCGACCGGTTTTTAATACGGCCGCTCGACACGCTCTTTCAAGTGATTACCGTCCCGCAGCAAATCTCACCCGACGGTATGATTCTCGGCATCGTCACGCTATGCGTCGCCACCGCGGTCGCGGGCGTGCGCGTCGACTGGCTGTTCGTGCTGTTCGTTCCGCTCATCGTGGCCGGCGGAGCGATGATCGACCTTGGCATCTCGCTGGCGGTCGCAACGATGGCATTCTGGTTCATACGAATCGACACGTTGCGTTGGGTCGCAATGTCGCTCGAACAAGACTTCACGCGCTATCCAATCAGCATCTATACGCGCGGCGTGCGCATCGTGCTGACCTTCCTACTCCCGTTCGCGTTTATGAACTACTACCCGGCAACGTACTTCTTACAGAAAAGCGATCCGGGATTGCACCTCAACGCGGCGGTCGGGTTGCTGACACCCGCCGTCGGCGTGGTTTGGGTGGCCGCAGCCTACGCGTTTTGGCGCGTCGGACTGCGGCACTATCAGGGCACCGGGTCCTAAACGAAGCGCGAGCGCTTCGAACGGACGTCTACGCCGGTTCGATCGTGACGGTTTTCATCGCGTCGCCGCGCTTGATTGCGTCCAGCGCTTCGAATCCGTCGGTCATTTTTCCGAACACCGTGTATTGGCCGTCGAGAAAGCGTGCGTCGCCCAAGCAGATGTAAAACTGCGATCCGGCGCTGTCGGGATCCGACGTGCGCGCCATAGCGAGCGCGCCCCGGTCGTGCGAACGTTTGTTGAACTCGGCTTTGAGCCGGTAACCCGGGCCACCACTGCCCGAACCTTCCGGATCGCCACCTTGGATGACGAATCCGGGCTCGACGCGATGAAACTTGAGACCGTCGTAAAAACCGCTCTTCGCCAGTTTTAGAAACGCGGCGACGTGCACGGGCGCGTCGTCGGGAAACAATTCCAGCACGATATCGCCCTTATCGGTCGCGATGCGGGCGTGCGAGCGTCGAGCTTCGTCGTCGAGGGTTTTGATTTCGTCGGGAGAGGGCGGCGTTTGCGCCATCGGTTGCTGTCCTTCCATAGGTGAAAAAGCGTCAACGGCCGGTGCCTTGCGCAGCGAACAGCCAAAAGCCTCGCCGCCGGCCAACAGGTCCATTTTGGCCCCGCGGGCCAGGCGTTTAAACCGCGCCTCTTGCGAGCGAGCGTCCGTGAAGGTCGCCGGATACCACCAGGCAACCAGGGCGAGCGGCCTCCGGGAACGGGTGTACTTGGCGCCCGTGCCGGCGGCGTGCGACCGGACCCTTCGGGCCAAATCGGTGGTGGCCCCGGTATACAGAGACCCGTCGGAGCAGCGGAGCACGTAGACGGCGGCTCCGGTCACGGTTTAAGCGTTTGCACCTGGGTAGAATCTCTGACGGCGCTTATGAATAGACCCTTGGAAGAAGTCGGCGAAGAGACGAAACCCTTCAATCTCCAGCTTCGGCTGCCCCCGTTGCCCCGTTCCGCTCGGACGGGGCGCGACGCATTTGCGGCGCTAGCGAAGTTCCACGAGGTTTCACCGGCCGATATCGAGAGCCTTACGTTCGCGCTCGGCGAGGCTTTGGCGAATGCGATCGAGCACGCAGCCTGCGACGGTGAAATCGAAGTCTCGGTCACGATCGATACGCGGACGATCGTCGCAACCGTTCGCGACCGCGGACGCGGCATTTGCCTACCCCCATCCGATGGCACGCTTCCGTTTCCCGATAACAGCGCCGAAGGCGGCCGCGGATTTCCAATCATGCAGCGTTGCACGGACTTCTTTGAAGTCAGTACGACGCCCGGCGACGGTACCGTCGTTACGCTCGGCCGGCGCCGGCGCGACGCCGTCGCGTAAGTCACAGCAGCGGAATATGAGGGGCCGCATCGAGCGGCAGCAGACCCGCCGCGCGTGGATCGTCGGATATTTCGAATTGTCGTTTGT
>JBDTKL010000144.1:0-2534 GCA_039935355.1 Candidatus Tumulicola sp. | reverse complement strand
GACGGTCGGAACCCTGTGCGTACCCTTCACCAAAATACAGGTCCCAATCGTTGCGCGCTCGCACGTGCGGAACGTCACGACCGTCGCGCACGATCGTCACGACGCTCGACGGACCGTGAACCGCTATGACGCCGCTCGTGCGGCTAACGCCGTGCAGTCCGTACGCGACGTCACCCGCATAGGCCGCGGCGGCGATGACGCAACAGATGATGAGCGCTACGGCATGCCGGCCGATCGTTCGAATCACGACGATCGTCGCCGGCGCATCCGCGCTCGACGCGAGCCTCGGGTCGGGTCGCTCGAAGAAGCTCACTCCGTGCGGCGTTCATCGAGAAACGCTTTCGCGAGCTTCGGGGTCGCACGCACCAGCCACGCATCGGTCAGCACGTCGCGCAAGCGATCCTTACGGATCTTCGACAATCGCACGAGCACCGCAGCAAAACCGTCGAAATGTGGGATCGTAAAGAAGACCGCCGGATCGCTCTGGAGCAGCGCCTCCTTCATTTCTAAGCCGTCGGTGCGCACGCCGAGAATCGCTCCGTGCGGGGCGTCCGGCCCGAGCGCCGCGATGTCGGACGCGCGCAAGGGGCGGTCCCACGCGAACGTCTTACCCCCAACTTTCCACGCGAGGTTGCCGTAACTCGTTCCTTCGGTCGTCTCCGGAAGGTCGAGCGTGATTCGCCGGACGTCGTCCCAGGTGGCCACGAAACGAATTCTACCGTATTTTTCGGCGGGTTCAAGTGGTCACGGGCGGCCGCACGAGTGCGTTCGGGGCATGAAAGGGTAGCGGCGGGCGACCTCTGTTTGCATTTGGGCCGCCGGGCGAATCGACGAGCTACTCAGGCGATACGCGCGTCCACAGTTCGTTAAAGTCGACGCTGTCGAAAAACGCTACGACGTCGACGATCGAACCCTCGCGAAAGCGAAGAAACCATGAATAGGAGTTGCGATACGGGAGACCGTCCGTCGCAACCGTTTCGGCGTCGAATAACGCGACCACGGTGTCCCCGTCGGCATATACACGCCGGACGGTCGGCACCAGCGGGCGCGCGAAGCGTTTGTTTAACGGCACGATCACTTGGTTCATAACCGCTTCTTTGCTCGGGTACGTTCCGGCGACGGCGGAGTGGCCGGCGATTTCCCAGCGAACGTCCGGCGCCATCAAATCGAAGAGGGTTCCCCGGCCCTCGCGCCACCGTTCGAACGCCTGTCGAACGGCTTCGCGATTCCGTTCGGCGATCGCGAGGGTGGTTCTCGAAGCATTCATCCCGTTGCTTCTTGTTCGTCGAGCAGCCGCGTTACCAGCGGATTCGGGTCGAGAAACAACGCGTTTTGATGGCGCACGGCGATGCCGTGAATTCGTCCGAGTGCGTTGGCCATTGCAGTCGAACGGCTGATACCCGCTTCACAATGCACTAAAAGCAGCGTAGCGCCCACGCATTCGTCCCGAACGAACGTCAACGCTCTGCGCGCCATGGCCGCATCGAACACGTCGAGTTCGCCGCGTTCTACGTCCCAGAACTGAAGATCGCAACGCGCAACCAGCGACGCTTGAGGCAACGAAACGGGCCGGCTTCCCGGGTCGGTAATGCTGATCGCGGCGAACGGCTCGCGCCATGCGAATGCCTCCGCGCCGGCACGCGATGTGGAATAGATCAGTTCGAGCATCCCATGCCTTGCATCACTTATCCGAAGGTGTATACGCGGCTCCCTCGATTCCACTGTAGAAATTGGGGCTCGCTACGCTCGTCCACTTGTTCGTGCCGTATCGTCCAAGATCGAGCCATCCGCCGGCGTCCGCGAGAGCGAAGTTCGATTCGGCTTTGTTGAAGCCGCCCGAAACCGGATCGCCGATGCCGAAGGCGTTGAGCGGTGTCGGACCGAGCGTTTTGAACGGTGTGCCACCGGGCGCAAGCGGCAGGTGGTAGAGCGAGACCGTTCGCGCTTGCTGATCGACGACGTTGAGAACCGAGCCGCCGCCCGTGACGTTGACGCCGCCGAAGAAACCGTACGTCCCAGCCGGCTCGACGATCGTTAGCGTAGGGTTCTTCGCCGGGCTCGTGATTTCGCCGAGGCCGGGGCCGTACACGCTGCCGTTATAACCGACGAACGTGAACCAGATATTATCCGAGGCATCGAAGTCCATGAAACCCACGCCGCAGATTGGACTGCAGCTGTCGCCGAGCGTGATGAGATGCGGCGTCGCGCTCGTCTTGCCTTTGGACCACCATTCGAATCCGGCGCCAAGATTCGATACGCAGCTCGGGTTACATACTTCGATCGAATAGATGTTAAGTGCCGCAAACACGTTGCCCTTAGAATCGATGCCACTGTCCCAGCCGTAGCCGCTGAACGTCGAGCAGCCTTTTACCGAAGACGGGCAATTGAACAAGTATTGCTTTTCGTACTGTCCGGCCGGACTGTATTGTTGCAACGCGCCGTTCGTGCTGCTCGACGACGTCAGTTCGCACGCCACCCACTCGTTCTGGGATGCATCGACACGTACGCCGACGGGCGACAAGCAATTGTTTTTC
>JBDTKL010000143.1:0-4678 GCA_039935355.1 Candidatus Tumulicola sp. | reverse complement strand
GAATCCAGCGGCACATCAGCAGCGTTCAACCTCATACTGTCCGCAACATGCCGGATGTGCCGTCCAATAGAGCCCCAGAAGAGTATTTTACCGGCACCGTTCGCATCGACCCGTTGTTCGATCGCATCGAGCCGGCTCGTGTGGCCGGCGCACAGGTGACATTCGAGCCGTGTGCGCGCACCGCGTGGCATACGCACCCGCTCGGGCAAACGCTCATCGTCACTTCGGGATTTGGGCGCGTGCAACGCTGGGGCGGCCCGATCGAAGAAATCCGACCCGGTGACGTCGTGCTCATCGCCCCCAATGAGAAGCACTGGCATGGTGCGTCGCCGAAGACGGCGATGACGCACATTGCGATTCAAGAGAAGCTCGACGGCAAGAACGCCGAGTGGCTGGAGAAGGTGAGCGGACGTACGCGCTGGTGAGCCCAGCGGCAGCGCTGATCGTGCTCGTTTCGAAATACGGATTTGGCGATATACGGGCGTAGTTATCGAAAGAATTGAAAGTATGCACTTGTACACCATGCACACGTCGGAGCGGTCCAGAGGCGGGTCGATGTTGGTTCTCGTTACTGCGTCGGAAGCGCACCGGCTCGAAAAGCTCGCCGCGGAAAGCGGCCCTAGACGGCTCGTTAAGGCGGAGTTTGCCGATATTCACGGCCATCCGGTTGGCACGGTCGAGGTCGATCTTGATACGATGCGGTTATCGCAACGTGAGATCGCGTAGCAGCGACAAAGTAACGTGCAGATGCGATTGAAACGGCTCGCTCTTTCCTTTCTGGCGCTGGTCGGCATTGGCATCGGCGCAGTAGCGCTTGCCCAAACGCCAAGTTTGAAGCCGGTCGTCGTTAATCAGACCGGGCCGTACACCGACAAAGGCGTATGGATTTACGGCAACGCGGCCGGCAAATACGGTTACGGGCCGGCAGTCGACGGCACGAACGAACTCCTCATCATGCCTGCGCCCTCGCCATCACCCGGTGGTAGCCTCGCCGGAATACTCCTCATCCGGCATCCGTCCGATCCGATCGGCTATCCGCTACACATCGCGCTAGTCGAAAAACTTTTCGCTGCTTCGTATCAAACCACGATCGAAGCCAGCGAAGGCGGCGATATCTGGAAGCACGAGTTTAGCGACCCGGTTGCCGTCGAAACGCCTACCACCGGCGGCACCCGGCTTCCGTTTCAATTTTGGGGACCTTTCCATGCCGACGCGGTTCCGTTTCAGCTCGCACCGGAGCCCGAAATCCGCCCCGCGTTCGAGTTCGCTAAGAGCGCCCTCGGCGCAATCGGAAACATACCGGCGTCGCAAAAAATTCTCGCGAACTACGGAGTGCTGTTCGTCGACGACGGCGACACCGTCTGGGTCGAGTTCGGACCGCGTTTCGGATTGAACGAAGCCCCGCATCTGGGTTGTCAGACCCAACTCGGACGCGACATGGTATTCGGCTACACCAAAAAGCAAGCTGCCACGAAGGGAACGTCCGGCAAATTCTTGCAGTGTTTCTGAGTGAAAGCATCAGTACTCACTGGTTATGGCGGCCCGGAAGTCATGAAGTATCAAGACATGCCGGATCCCGAGCTGCGCGCCGGCGATGTTCTCGTCAAGGTCGCCGGAATCGGTATCAACCCCGAAGACATGCTCGAACGAACCGGTGTATTGAAGGATGCGTACCCGCTGCAGTTTCCCGCCATCATCGGCCTCGATGTTTCGGGGATCGTGATCGCAACGGGTGACCACGTCACCGATCTAAACATCGGCGATCGCATTTGCGGTTGGTCGTACCACACCTACGCCGAACTCGTTGTCGACAAATCCGCCTATTTCGCTCGAGTACCCGACACGATGGACCTGGTCGACGCGGCTGCCCTTCCGCTCGTGGGTGTTACTGGCACCCAACTCGTCGGCCGCGCGGGCGAGTTACAATCCGGTCAAACGGTGCTGATTTCGGGCGCGGCCGGCGCCGTCGGCCGTTGCGCCGTGTACGGAGCCAAGATGCTTGGAGCGCACGTGATCGCAGGCGTCCTGCGCTCGCAGCTCGACGAATCGCAAAGCATCGGCGCCGACGAGACCGTCGCGCTGGACGACCAGGCTGCATTCGCGAACATCGCACAAGTCGATCTCGTCGCGAACACGCTGCGCGGTAAATCCGCCACCGATCTGCTTTCGAAAGTCAAAGATGGCGGAATATTTGCATCGGTCACCGGAGTCCCCGAGGGCTCTAATAACTATCCGAAGGTCCGCGTCGTTCCGTTTCAATCCAAACAAAACCGCGGGACGATCGAGCTCATTGCACACGCCGTGAACGATGGAAAAATGGCGATCCCGGTCGGACTTCGCGAGAGTCTCAAGAACGCCGGTGACGCACAAGCCGCGTTCACGAAGGGCGGTATCGGTAAGGTGCTGCTCGTACCGTAATCCAGCGTCTTTGTCTTAATAGGAGATGTCAATGAGCGAAGTACGCGTGGACCATACCGGCTACGAGATGCCACCCTAAAGAAGGCATAAGCATCGCAGTGTTCATCACGGTTGCCGATATCGAGCGATCGGTGGAGTTCTACGCAAAGGTCTTTGGCGCCAAGATACTGAGCAAAGGCGACACGGAAGGCGCACCCCCAGATACGTGCAGATCGCCAATACCTGGCTCATCGTGAATCCCGGCGGTTCCAGGCGTTTGAGGAACCAACGCGCGTTGCGTTTTATGGATAGTCGCAGGCTACTTTGCCGCGGTAAAGTTGAAGTATGTTCGCTCTCGTGTCTTGCTGTGGAGGCATACATGCCGGGCTCTACTGACTCCTCAAAAAACGTTCAGCGCGGCGTACTCCCGATTCCCGACAAGCCCTATGCGGGCTTCATGGCGTATGATGCAAAGGATCCGGACTCATCATTTCCGCCAATCGAGCCGTTGCGGCCGCCGAAAGGCGCCCCCCAATGTCTTAATCGTGCTCGTCGACGATGTCGGCTCCGGAGCTTCGAGCGTTTTCGGCGGCCCGTGCGTCGTCATCGAAACGAGCGTGAGAGCAACGATCACCTCTTGAATCGTGAAGAAGTATGAGTATGATCATGGCGCGGCAGTAGCCGGCGACAGTTCGGAGTGAACATGAGAGTTGTAACATTTTCCGCCGGTGTCGAGGCAATAATCGGCATAGCGCTCATCGTCGATCCCTCGTTGGTCGCGTCCCTTTTGCTGGGGACCGGGTTGTCTTCCGGCGGCCAGGCGGTCGGACGTGTTGCGGGCTTCGCGCTGCTTTCTTTGGGCGCGGCCTGCTGGCCGCTGCTCGACCCCAAAGGGCGAGCGACTGCAGCGGTTCGCGGCCTCCTCATATATAACGCCCTCGCGGCGATCTTCTTTCTTTACGTGGGTATCAGCCGCGAATTCATGGGAGTACTCTTATGGCCGGCAGCCGCGCTTCATGCGATCTTGGCGATTCTGTTCGCGCGCATCTTCGTCGTTAACAAGCGCAATACCTAAATACGATGCTTGCTCATGCTGTTCTCGCAGTCGCACTGACCAGCCCTACACCGATTCCGGGCCTCTACACGGCAGCGGGGGCAAGAGTTTACGTCGGCCCCGAGGCGGATCCGCCCAACGAACCGTCGGTCGAATACTTCGATGCGAAGACGCGCCGTTTTGGCTCGCTCAAGCACGTCTCAGGGGATACCTATGCAACGACCGAAGCGCCGGCCGTAACGTACCAGCTCGCGCAGCCGGTAGTGACGGTGCGAGAGGACGCGTTTACCGCCGCCGACGCCGGAGGTATGTTGGGTGCGTCGCTATGGTACGCAGATACCAAGGCGCCCGCAAAGCGGCCTACCATCCTGCTCGTTCACGGAGCTGCCGACGAAAGCCGCGACATGGGATTTATGATACCGTACTTCGTCGCGCACGGCGTCAACGTCGTTACGTACGATCAGCGCGGCACCGGGCAGTCGGCCGGCAGTTGGCGCTACTCCGGACCCGAATCGAAGGCCGACGACGCGATCGCGATTCTGCAAGCGCTGCGCGACGATCCGCGCATCGAGCGCAATCGAATCGGCGTTTGGGGACCTAGCAACGGCGGCTGGGTTGCGCCGATCGTGGCGACGCGCTATCCGCTGGCGTTCATTATCCTCAAAAGTCCCGCCGCGGAATCGATCGAGGAGAACGTGCTGTACGAAATCCATGCCGACCTAGTCGAGCGTCCGCGCTTCTCGAGCGATCAGGTCGACGCTGCGATGGCTTTCGAGCGTGCGATGTTCGCGGCTATCGCACCGGACGCTACGCCGGATTGGGAGTCGGTCAGCAAACAACTTGCCCAGGCGAAGACGCAGCCGTGGTTCTCTCTAATGCGCATCCCTCCCGACCTCACGCTTCCGCCACCGCCGCCAGTCCTCGCGGGATTCCGCGCCTCGCTGATATACGATCCGACGAGTACGCTCGAGCGTGTCAAGGTGCCGACGCTCGCGATCTTCGGTGCGCTGGACAAGAACGTCGACGCGCTCGATTCGGCGTCGCGGCTGCGCAAGGCATTTGCGATTGGCGGCAACGACACGCTGAAGATTGTGACGTTCGCGAACGCCGATCACCTAATCGAAGCCTCGACGACGGGCTACGAGGCAACCTCGCTCACGCCGGATCGGCTGGTAGCAAGTTACCCCGAGATTATGGTCGACTGGCTGAAATCGCTCGATATAATAC
>JBDTKL010000142.1:0-4516 GCA_039935355.1 Candidatus Tumulicola sp. | reverse complement strand
GCCGCGACTGCGACGTCGCGAGCGGTGACGTTTGCGATGCCGCGACGGCGGATACGCGGCGAGACGATCGCTAAACCGAATGCGTCCTGCATCAGGACTGCGAGTTTGTGTGCCGCGTCGATGCCGTCGACATCGCTCGACGGGTCGGCTTCGGCGAATCCGGCAGCCTGGGCTGCCCCGAGCGCGGCCTCGTATGATACACCGCGTTCCATCGACGACAGAATCGAGGTGCAGGTTCCGTTGAGAACGCCCGCGATCGCGTCGATACGATCGCCGGCGAGCGACTCGACGACCGTTCTCACCACTGGCACGGCGCCGCCCACTGCTGCCTCATATCGTAACTGCGCGGAAAAGGCGGCGGCCAGGGCGCGCAGTCGCGGCCCCTGTGTCGCGATGAGATCTTTGTTTGCGGTAACGACGTGCCGGCCGCGAGCAAGCGCGCGTTCGACCAACTCGGCGGCATCGCTGGTACCGCCGATGCATTCGACGACGACGTCCACTTGCGGATCGTCCACCACCGCCCGAGCGTCGGTAGTAAAGAGATCGCGGTGCAAGAACGTGGGGCGGGCCTTGAACGGGCCGGCCACTGCGATCGCGCGCAATTCGCAAAAGGCGCCGGCGTAGCGCCGGCTGGCATTCGGCCCGACCAGACGTTCGGCAACTGCCGAACCGACGGTGCCGCAACCGAGCAATCCAATTCCAATGGTAACGTGCATTTTCCGGCCTCCTGGTGCGATGGGAAAGCTGGGAAACAAAAACGCCCCCCGCCGTTTCGGCGAGGGGCGTGCGAAGCGATATGGTGGGAAAGTTTCCTAACGCTGCGCGACGACCCTCGCCGGATGACAACACATCCGGCTCATGAGCGACATCATGGACGTGCGTCCGGGCGCAAACATGAAGCGAACTTTAACACGCATGGCTTGGTGGGTCAAGAGGCAATCAGGAACGGCAAGTTGGGATCGGCCGATAGCTCGAGAGGATCGAAGGCGACCGCTTCTCGCTGATGAAACGCCGCTGCCGCGATCATGGCCGCGTTATCGGTGCAATATGCCGGAGGCGGGACGAAGGCGGTAACGCCGTTGCTCGCACTCCACGATCGCACGGCGGACTGCAATCCCGAGTTGGCGGCCACGCCACCCGAAAGTGCGACCGCGCGATAATGGCCGCGACCGAATGCCGCTCGCAAACGTGCCATCAAGACGTCGATCACCGCAGCCTGAAACGACGCCGCCACATCGCTTGGCGAGGCATCGCGCCCGGCCGCGCTCTCGAGAAAATACCGAACCGACGTTTTGAGGCCGGAGAAGGAGAGGTCTAGGGCGTCGCCCGCCGGGCGGTGGCGCGGGAACGCAAAGGCCGTCGGATTGCCCGACTGTGCCAGACGGTCGAGAGCCGGCCCACCCGGATACGGCAGCCCCAACAAGCGCGCCGTTTTATCGTAGGCTTCGCCGGCGGCGTCATCGCGAGTGCGTCCGAGAATCGTCATCCGGGTGGGCGAGTCGACGGCGACGAGTTGCGAGTGGCCTCCCGAAACGAGCAGCGTCAAGAACGGGTACGGCGGCGCTTCGGGCCGGTCGAGGAATGGCGCGAAAATGTGCCCGTGCAAATGATTGATGCCGTACAGCGGCTTGTTACGTGCGTACGCCAACGCCTTGGCAGCTGCAACGCCGACGACCAAGCTACCGGCCAAGCCGGGTCCCCGCGTGACCGCGATGCCGTCGATGCCCGCGAAGTCGAGGTTCGAACGCGTTAGCGCGTCTTCGACCGCGGCCGACAACAGCGCGACGTGGCGACGACCGGCGATCTCCGGGACGATGCCGCCGTATCGTTCGTGAAATGCATCTTGGTTGGTCGAAACGCTCGCAAGGACGTCGTGTCCGTCGCGCACGACTGCCGTAGCGGTGTCGTCGCACGAGGTCTCGATTCCCAAAATTAGCACGTCTACGTCATTCGACGCAGGCGAGCCAGGAACCGGGTCCCGCGCGTGAAAAGCGACCGCACATGCACGATATTTCGGAAACGATGCGGTTGCCGTCGCCGGCGCCGCACCCGCAAGCGATTGCTCTCGATGGCGAAAAGCTTTGGATCGGTTCGATCGATACCAATCGCATCTACGCGCTCGACTCACATCAATGGACGATCGTAGAAGAAGACAAAGCGCCCGGTAAACCGTGGGGCATGACGGTCGTGGGCGACGAGTTGCGCGTCATCTGCGGAGAAGGTCCGGACGATTCGCGCTACATCCGGCGCTTTATTCCCGGGCACGGGTTCAAAGATCAAGACTCGTTGCAGTGCCCCGACGACACCGGCTCGCATTTGAGCTACGACGGCGTGCGTCTGTACGTTAGTCAGTGGTACAACAAGCGAATCGTGGGGATCGACGAACGCGGGAACGTCGTGCGCACGATCGACGTGCCGCGGGGCGTATGCGGGCAGTGCTTCAGCGAAGGCGCGTTCTACGCGATCACCACCGACGTCGAAGATTCCGACCAGTATTTTCTTGGAAAAATCGATGCAGAGACCGGCGCTTTCGAAGATCTTGCTCGCGTGCCGTTTGCAGCGCGTGGACTTGCCAGCGACGGCGTTCGCTTTTGGACCAACCACCGCGAACGCAACGAGATCGTCGCCTTTACCATCTAGCGAACGTTCGAACCGGCGTCCCTAGGCGACGGCGAGCTCGCGATCGCGGCGCTCCGGCCGCACGATAAACCCGATGAGCGCCAGTACGATAACGGCAGCAAAGGTCACCGTTGCCACCAACGCCATCGCCTTTGCATAATTTGGCCCGCCGCCGGCGAGAGGGAATCCGGCGGCGAGCCAAGCTTCAATCTGCAACGTGCCCGCGCTCAATGCGTTGCCCAATTGATAGGTAAAGCCGGGAAACGTCGCGCGCGCGTTGGGCGGCGAGAGTTCGTTCAGGTGCGCGGGAATGACACCCCAGGCTCCCTGCACCGCAAACTGAATCGCGAACGCTCCGCACGCCAGCAACGCCACGGTATGGCTGAAAACCCATAACGGAACGACACCGATCCCGATCGCGGCGCATGCGATGACCGAGGCGCGCCGCCCGATTCGTTGCGACAGCGCGCCGAAAATGACGCCGCCCGTAATCGCGCCGATCGCACCGATAATCGACAGCGCCGACACCTGCCCGGGCGCGAAGCCGTGCTGCTTTTGCAAAAACGTCGCGTACGAATCTTGCGTACCGTGCGACATGAAATTCATCGCGGTCATGAACGCGATTGCATAGATCGCGAGCGGCCAGTGGCGCACGATTTCGCGCAACGCATCGACTGAGGCGCTTTTTTCGCCCGGCGCTGCCGCAGGCGGCGAGTTCGGTACGTAGGCACGAATGTACAAAACCAGGAACGCCGGCAGCGATCCAACCGCGAAAAGAATCCGCCAGTCGATTGCCTGTAAGCCGGCAGTCGCCGCGAAATGGAACACGACGAAATAGGCTAGTGCGGCGAAAAGATAGCCGACCGCGTAGCCTTCTTGCAAAATGCCGCTGAAAAGGCCGCGCCGCTTGGCCGGAACCGCTTCCATCGCGATCGCTGCGCCAACGCCCCATTCGCCGCCCATCGCGATGCCGTACAACGCGCGAAGCACCAAGAAGACCGTGAAGTTGGGCGAGAATGCCGTCAGGAGTTGCAACACGGAGTAGCAGCCGACGTCGATCATGAGTGGCGTGCGGCGCCCGAAACGGTCGGCGAGCCAGCCGAACAGCAACGCTCCGACGGGGCGGCAGAACAGTGTCAACGTGACCGCAAATGCGACCTCTTTAACCGCGTGATTGAAATCGGTCGCTACGCGCGAAATGACGAAGGTCAAGAGAAAGAAATCGAACGCATCCAGCGACCAACCCAGGAAGCTGGCCGTGAACGTCCGCCGGCCGTTACGGCCGAGCTCGCGCCAGGCCGTCAGCACGGTGTTACGGAGATGCGCCCGGCGACGGTGTCGGCGACGACGAGCCGGAGGCGGACGGCGACGCCGAAGAGGACGACGACGGGCTGGGTGACGGACTCGGCGTCATACCCGGCGGGAACTGCATCCCGTACAGCGCCAGAAGCCAAACCTGTCCGCGCGGAACGGTGACCTTCGGCATCGGGAACTGGAACTGCACCGTATTATTGTTCGAAACCGTCGACTTCGTGTACGTCGCGAGGATTTGATCGGTCCGCTGGCCGTTAAGCGACGACTCGCTATAGAGCTGGATGGCGAACGAGCGTGCGATGACTTGTTGCTGCGGCATGGTGTAGCTGATCGATGCGTAACCGTTGAGCGCGAAGTTCGTATCGCTCTGCAGACGCAGCGCAACCACCGGCGTGATGCGCATGGCGCGCGGGTCGGGGTTGTTCATCGCCGGCATGTCTTTCGGGAGCGGCTCCATCAACATCGTGATCGTTCCGGGCGGTGTCGGGGACGCGGTGGTCGAGTCGGAGTCGTCCGAATCGTCCGCATCCGATGAGGACGTGGCGGTCGGGGTGGGCGTCGGGGTCGGGGTCGGCTTACTGCT
>JBDTKL010000141.1:0-2620 GCA_039935355.1 Candidatus Tumulicola sp. | reverse complement strand
AGGATTTCTTGGGCGAGATCGTCGTCTTCGATCAAATTGCCGTACAGATCGGTAACGATCGCCTGACCCTCTTCTTCGGGATTCGATTCGTCGGTCGCTTCGGGCATCAGCACTGCGTATGAAGCTCCGTCGTCGGGGTCTTCCAGAATCCCAACGACCGTAAATTGGAGTTCCGCACCGTCGGTGGTTTTTATATGCAGTATATCGCTGAGTTCGAGCGCTTCCTTGGGCGTTTCGCCGTTATCCGTCGTCACCGTTCGTTCAATCTTTCTTTTAGTGGAGGCAGCGGGCTACGTTGGATTGATGCTCGGACAGCGTCCGGGCGAAAACGTGATGGCCGTTACCGCAATACACGTAGTAGAGAAAGGGCGTCTTCGACGGATGCAGGGCCGCTTCCAGCGATGGCAGGCCCGGGTTTGCGATTGGCGTCGGCGGAAGACCTGGATGCAGATACGTGTTATAGGGCGAGTTCAGCTTGAGGTCGGAGAACGACAAGGCCGTCTTGTGCTGCGGGAGCGCGTACTCGATGGTCGCGTCTACCTGTAGCGGCATTTTCAGACGGAGACGGTTGTAGATCACGCTTGCGATCAGGGGACGGTCGGCGTCTATTTTGGCTTCGCGTTCGACCAGCGAAGCGACCGCCACGGCTTGCACGACGTCCACGCCCTGGCGGCGAGCGGCTGCGGCTGCGCCGTGTGGCAGTTCGCTCGCAAACTGGCCGGTGAGCTGCGCGGTCACTTGCGCGGGCGTAGCGTCGAGCGCGACCAAATAAGTGCTCGGGAACAGGAATCCCTCGAGGTTGCGCGTTCGCGTACCGGCCACGACGGTCGTTTGAGTCATGAACGCGCGCTCCAGATCGCCACGCCTCCCTATACCCGCCTTCGCCAGACGATCCGCGATTTGGACCGCAGTGAAGCCTTCGGGTATGGCGACCCAGGCAGCGACCTGCGCGCCGCCACTTTGAAGCGCATGGAGCACTTCGTCCTGTGTTTCATGCGACGGAAACCGATATTCGCCGGCATGCACGTCGCCCTCGCGTTTGCTCAACCGGGCCAACACCCGAAACGTGAGCAGGTTTGAAATCGCGCCCTCTTGCCGCAGTTGCCGGGCGATTTCTGCAAAGGTCGCGCCGCGCGGGATCACGACTTGCACGCCGTGTTGCGGTGCCGAACGATCGCGGAACGCCGCGTACCAAAACCAGCCGCACGTTGCCGCGAGCGTAAGAACGCACGCGCCGGCCAGCGTTAGGGGTCCGGCGCGCCAGTTCATTCGGCCGCGCGCCGCTTGCGCTGCAGATAGGTGTCGAGGATCAGCGCTGCCGCCATTTTATCGACGACCGTCTTGCGCTTCTTACGGGAAACGTCGGCGGCGATCAGCGTCTTGGTTACCTGCGCGGTGGTGAGCCGCTCGTCGACGCGATGGATCGCACCCGGAAACGCCCTCGCGAGCACGGCAACGAATGCGTCCATCTTGATCGCCGCCGGGCCACGCTGGCCCGACAGGGTCACCGGATCGCCGACCACGATCTCGCCCGCGCCGTATGAGTCGGCAAGCTCGACGATGCGTGCGATGTCGAGTGCCGTCGACGAACGTTCGATCGTCGTCAATGGCATCGCGAACGTTTCGCCCGGGTCGGCCACTGCGACACCAATACGCTTTTCGCCGACGTCGAGTGCGATGACCGGCACGCTACTGCTGCGCCAACTCGGCGAGCTGCGCCCCCGCCTTCGGACGGCGGCCGAGATGGTGCGTTATCAACTCGTCGATGGCCCGCGCGACGGGAATACGAGCGTTCATCGTAGCGCCGGCGCCGCGATCGGCACCTACCGCGCGGAAGTTGTCGCGGTCTTCGAGCGTTATCGAAGGCAGGTCGCGCCAGCGCTCCCGGCACCGATCGTCGATGAATCCGCCGGCCTGCGCGTCGATATAGACGACGTCGGCGCCGAGTGGCGCGCCACAGCGCACGCAATCATCGCACGGGGGCCCGAGCCCGAGCATTTCCAGCAACCGTAAAGAAAATCGCGGAATGACCGATTGCGGAGCGTCGGAATGTGCTATGGCCTGCAGCGTACCGACGAGTAGCGAATAGATGTCGGGCACGGCCAGGTCGGGTTCGCAGAACGCATCGATGAGCTCGAAGGCTAACGACGCAACCGCAAATCGCTCGGGTCGAACCAAATCGATCCACGGAGCACTGACGATTTCGGCGGCGACGATCACGTCGAGCGATCGTCCGCGGTGCATCGCCAAATCGCACTCGTTGCCGAACTCGAGACGGCCGGCCAGATGGCTTCCCGAACGGCGGACGCCTTTTGCGACGGCGTCCAATTTGCCGCGCTCGGTCGTCAACAGCGTTAGAATGCGATCGGCCTCGCCGAGTTGCCGGCCGCGTAAGACGATCCCGCGCGTCTTATAGGCGCGAGGTTGCGTCGTCGTCTTCCTCTTCTTCGCTGGGCTCGGGAGTGCCGTTGGAAAAAATGCGCACGGCTAAGATCCGACGGCCGCGCATGCGTTCGACGCGCAGGCGTGTAGCGGCGTCGCCGACGATTTCTTCGCCTTCTGAAGGCAGTCGGCCAAAGCGTCCGACCGTGTACCCGCCGATCGTCTCGAAGTCTTCGGT
>JBDTKL010000140.1:0-2765 GCA_039935355.1 Candidatus Tumulicola sp. | reverse complement strand
CGACGTCGAGGTTCCCAGTGATGGTCGCGTTGCCGGCCGTCAGAAACGTGGATCCGGTGGGCGGCGTGTACAGACCGTCGATTCCGACGATCCAACGTTTGCTCGCCGCTAGTTCGCATTTCGCGCCAATGCCCGAATCCGTGACGCCGGCCGTGCGCGCGATCGGTGTCACCGCGTCGTAGGCTCGCGTCGCGACGTAGTTCGGGCCGATCACATCGACCTCGAAACGCGGCGCAACGCCGATGCGCGTGAACGCCTGCGGCACTTGCGAGGTAACGCTGCCGGACTGCGGCGATCCGGTCGTCTGGTTTTGATACCCCAGTTCGAAAACGGCGGTTCGCGGCGCGACCGCGCAGGCGGAATAGCCGATCGTCGGCCGGTTGGCGGTCGACAGCAATCGACCGTGTCCGCCGCACGGATCTGCGGTCGGTGATGGTGCCGGTGAAGGCGTTGACACCGGCGACGATTGTGCCGTCGCCTGACATGGAAGCACTACGAAGACCGCGCAGGCGAACCAGCTGCTCGCCCGGCTCATTCGCGCGACGCTACTGCAATGCGGCGAGAACCGCGCGGGCCGTGCTTGCCGTCGATTGCGGATTTTGCCCGGTCACCCACGTGCCGTCGACCTCCACATGATCGCTCCACGAATCACCTTCGATGACGTTCGCGCCTTGTTCGCGGAGTTTGGACGCCAGTAAAAACGGCATGCGATCGGCCAACCCCGTTTCGCGTTCTTCGGCGTCGGTGAAACACGTCATGCGACGCCCGGCCACGAGCGTTGCCGGTTCGCCCGCGCGAATGGCGTCGACGAACGCAGCCGGACCGTGGCAGATGGACGCGATGATCTTACCTTGCGCGTCGAACTCGCTCAACAACGATTTGAGCGGCGCCGATTGGGCTAGATCGAACATCGCACCGTGCCCTCCGGGAATGTAAATCGCTCCGTATTGCATCGCGTCGCCGGCCTGATGCACCATGAGGGTCGTCTGCAACGCAGCGACCGCTTCGGCGTCGCTGTCGTCGTTTTTGCTGCGCGGATGGATGGGGATCACCCCGCCACGCGGGCTGACGGTCGTTATTTCGCAACCGCCGTCGCGGAAAATCCGAAACGCGCGGGAGTATTCTTCCAACCACAATCCGGTCAGATGGTCCGAATCGATCTCGGAATGGCTCGTAACGACGCAAAGAATATTCGGCAAAATGGCTCCTTTATGTGGGATGGTTGGTTCTGCCCAAGAGGGACTCGGCCAAAACGCGCCATCGCCCGGCGCGGATCGCCGTGCGGGCGTCGCGCATCAGGTCGTTGAGAACCGTCACGTTATGCTCGGAAAGCAGGCGTGGCCCCAGCATCTCTTCGCTTCGGAAGAGATGCGCGAGATAGGCGCGGCTGAATCGAGCGCAGACCCGGCAGCCGCAATTCGGATCGAGCGGCCCAAAATCGTCGGTGTACCGTGCGTTAAAAATGTTGAAATGGCCGTCGCGCGTCATCGCGCGACCGGTGCGTCCGCAGCGGGTGGGATACACGCAATCGAACAGGTCTACGCCGGCGTCGACCGCTTCGATCAAATCCGTTGCCGTGCCGACGCCCATCAGGTAGCGCGGCTTGTTCTGCGGTAATCGTTCGGCGGTGAACCGCGCCGTCGCATATAGCTCGTCGCGCGTCTCGCCCACCGATAAACCGCCGATGGCGTACCCTGGGAAATTGAGTTCGACCAGCTCGCGCGCGCTGCGCTCGCGGAGCGTGCGATCGAGACCGCCCTGCACGATGGCGAACGCCGCGGTCGGTCCATCGTTTGCAGCGGGGGCCGAACGGCGCGCCCACCGTGTTGTTAATTCGACCGCGCGTTCCAGCTCGGCATCGCTGGCCGGCAGTTTGGTACACACGTCGAGTACCATTGCGACGTCGACGCCGATCGCGCGCGAAAACGCTATGACGCTCTCTGGAGTGAAGCGGTGCTCGCTGCCATCGATGTGCGATCGAAAGGTGACGCCGTCGTCGTCGATCCTGCGGCGGCCTTCCAAACTAAAAATCTGAAAGCCACCGGAGTCGGTGAGGATCGGGCCGTCCCAGCCCATGAAGCGGTGCAATCCACCGGCCGCCTCGAGCACGCGCAGTCCGGGTCGCAACCACAAGTGATAATCGTTGGCCAGCACGATCTGCGCGCCGGTTGCGTGCAAGTCGTCGGGTGTCAGTCCCTTAACTGTCGCCGCCGTGCCGACCGGCATGAAACAGGGGGTCTCGACGACGCCGTGCGTCAGCGCGAGCGTACCGCTGCGCGCGCTACCGTCGACGGCGACTAGCGCAAAATCCGCCACGTTCGCCTTAGCGTTCGACGGCGAGTGCCTCGCGCGTGCGCTCGTACTCCGGCGGCGGATCGACTTCGAACGTCATCGCTTCGCCGGTGCGCGGGTGCGCGAACGAGAGGCGGCGGGCATGCAACGCTTGACCGGGCAGTTCGCTGCGCGAATCGGCGCGTCCGTAGATGCGATCGTTAACCAGCGGATGACCGAGTGCAGCGAAGTGCACGCGAATTTGGTGCGTTCGCCCGGTTTCGAGCCGGAACGATAACTCGGCGTTGCGCGAAAATCGTTCGATCAGCTCGTAATGCGTGACGGCGGCCTTTCCATTCGATACGATTGCGAACTTGAGCCGGTTATGCGGGTCGCGGCCGACCGGACCGTCCAACGTGCCCCGCGCGTGATCCGGAATGCCGGTCACTAACCCGACGTATTCACGACCGATGCGGCGCGCTTTCATCGCGATC
>JBDTKL010000139.1:0-7638 GCA_039935355.1 Candidatus Tumulicola sp. | reverse complement strand
CGGCCCGAATGGCAACATCTTGACTAAACGAGACTTTAGCAGCGTACGGCCGCGGGTTGTACTGACGTTAGGACCCGCAACAGTGCTTCGCGCGCGTCAGAAAATCCGTTGGAGCTCGCCGGCACTTCATGTGTCGGTTGTGTATGCCGTGGAATACTCACCCGGCGGCGGACGCTGGCTGCGCATTGCCGACGGTTTAACCGCCGCGTACCTCACGCTCGATCCTGCGACCTTGCCGTCGTCCCGCGATGCTCGTTTACGGGTGATCGCATCGACGGGCGTTTTGACGGGCGACGCGGTTTCGGCGCCTTTTGTAGTGCCGCCGCATGCGCCGGTTGTGAGCATAAGGGTCCCGCAGAAACCGGTCGTTGTCGGCGTTGACATCGTGCTGCAGGGCTCGGCGTGGGATCCTGACGACGGAGGAATAGTCAATCCTGCTCGCTACGTTTGGAGCGACGAAAAAGGCCGACTGGGGACGGGACTCTGGATTGTGCCCAGCTTGCCTGCGGGCACCCACACAATTTCACTGGCAGTTTACGGGGCCGGCGGACTCGTCGGACGTCAGAGCGCCGTCGTCGTCGTGCGCTAATGCTCGATCGAAAGGGCATCAATCGTGCATACACGACAGAGCAGTTCTGGTAGTCGAGATGACGATCTGTTTACGGAGTCTGAACGTTTTGGGAGCAGCGTTCGAAAGAGCTTGAGGGCCGGAAACGAGCAGAAATCTTCTGAATTACATGCGCGAGCACCGTGCGGAGCTCATCCCTACTCGAAAGCCGTCACAAGATTAACCCTGTAGTTTTGAGATGAAATAAAGTAGCGCTGCATTGAGCGGATCGTTCGGGTCGATCAAGGCGCGCAGCATCCCCATGTGATCCGCGCCGTTTTCGCGGACGGTCGTCGATGGTATGCCGGCGGCACGCAAAGCTGCGCTAAATACGATTGCGCGGTTGCAAGAACCGGGATCGCCGCCGCTATCGCCGATACCGCTGCACGACAGTAGCAACGCGACGGTAGTACACATGCGAGCCACGCCTCGCCGACGTAGCCGCTCTAGCAAAGGTGTTAGGGAGATTGTCCGGCCCCCCTGAAAGTCCGGATGAGTCAAGCCGCCTTATGCCTAATCTACAACTTTCCACCGAATCGAGCCAGCATCAGAGCCGCTCCGGCTCGCCGCCGAGGCCGAAACAAGCGGATGACCGGTTTTTGTCGCGGCGCCTTGAAGCGGGCCTCATGGCCATATAGACGATCGGTACCAGAAAGAGCGTCAGCAGCAACGAGCTCGCAAGTCCGCCGATAACTACGATTCCCAGCGCCTGACGATACTCGGCGCCAATGGTGTGCCCAAGTGCTAGCGGAAGCATTCCTGCGATCATAGCGAGTGTGGTCATAACGATAGGACGGAAGCGCAAACGTGCGGCATCGCGCATTGCTTCAGTCGCTGTGACACCACGCCGAACTTCGCGTTCGGCGTACTCAACCAACAGAATGCCATTCTTGGCGACGATGCCGACCAACATTACGATTCCGAGCATTGAATACAGATTCAGCGGTTTGCCCGTGAGGAAAAGTGCTCCGAAAGCGCCGATCGAGGCAAAAGGGACCGTCATCATGATCACCAACGGCAGAAAGTAACTCCTATATAAAATAGCAAGAATAGCGTAGACTATGCCCACTGAAAGTGACAGCGTTACTAATATGTTCCCAACGGTTTCAACCAGTTGTTCGACATCGCCGCGAGGCGCGACGTGGGCGCCCGGTGGCAAAAAACCTGGATCCCGTAGCAGCGCGTTCATCGGTGCGGTGACCAAACCGATTGGCGCCGAGCCAACGGTATTCGCGGTAACGCTAACGACGCGTTGCCCATTCTCGCGTTCCACAATCGCAGGCTCCTCACTGCGAGTCAGGCTGACCAGATCGGCCAGCGGCACCAACACGTTCGCGTTAGAGCGAACCGTCGAGCGCAGGATGGCGTCGATGTCTCCGCGTTCCGCAGCGTCCGACTGCACGTAGACGTTCACAAGCCGGTTTCGCAACCTGACTTTAGCCGCTAGCGTTCCACCGGTAGCGATTCGCGCGGCCCGCGCCGCATCGTCCGACGATACGTTAAGCAACACCGCTTTGGCCGGATCGACGACAATGTCGAGTCGCGGCCCCAGGCCCGCATCGCTGGCGCGTACGTCGGTCGCATTACGATTTGCAAGCAGCGTTTGTTCGATCCGCTCGGCCGCGACGTCGACCGAACTGGGGTCGCCGGTCACGCTGTAGTTGATAGGCGCCGTTCCGCCCATGCCTTTTCCGGAGCCGCTAATGCGCGATTCCGGGGCCAAGCTCTGCATCGCCTTGACATTGTCCACGAACCCATCCCCCGAAGCCGTTGGATCCGTCAGAATGGCCTCTATCTGCGCTACATTGCCGGCGATGAAGTCGCTGGTACCGTTAAACGATCGGCCCGCCGTAACGATCGTGTGTGCGATGCGATCGTCCTCAAGAAGCTTTCGGGAAAACTGCATCACTCGAGCGTCGGTCTCGCGCAGTGGCGTGCCTGCGGGAAAGGTGAGATCGACCGTCGCCTCGCCTCGACTCGTCGAAGGGGAGAACTCGGCCGGTATTTTGCCGCCTGTCAACAATCCTACGGAGGCCAAGCAAACGAGGGCAGCCGCTGCCATGACGAGACGCCGTTTCTTCCAGGCCAGAGGTAGCAACTGCCCGGCATAGACCGCTGCAGTGCGCTCCTCGAGATTGCGCACCCCGTCAAATCCGGACCGGCACCGTTGGACGGCACCGCGGGCGAACACCGTGCGGAGCATCCATGGAAGAACGCGAGGTACCGCCATCGCGGGGCGCAATCCCCACAGTGCTGCAAGAAGCGGCGTCAGCGTAAACGAAACGACGAGCGAAAACGTGGTCGCGAATGCGATCACCGCTCCGAACTCGCGCATGAACTCCCCGACCACGCCGTTCATGAATGCTAAGGGAGCGAATACGGCGACATCCACCAGCGTGATGGCAAATGCGGCGCCCCCAAGTTCATTACGGCCGGCGAGGGCCGCTTGTTCCCCTTGCAAACCCCGTTGCGCGCATCGCGTGATCGCTTCGACGATCACGATCGAATCGTCGACGAGGATGCCGATCGTGAGCGAAAGCGCCATTAGCGAAAGCACGTTAACCGTGAAGCCCGCAGCCCACATGGCGGCGAACGTGGCCAGCAGCGATGCCGGAATCGCGATCGCGGAGATTGCCGCATTTCGCCAGGTACGTAAAAATAGAAGCATAACGACCACGGTGAGGACGATTCCCTCGCCGAGCGTTTGCATCACCCCGTCGATGGCCGCCTGGGTGTACGGCTTATCGCTACGCAACTGCTCGAAACGAATTAACGGATAGCGCGACGCAAGGAGCCGGAAGGTTTCGTTTATCGCGTTTATAGCACGATTCGAATCCTCGCCCTGCGCCCGACTCACATAGATCACGATCGCGCGCTGCTGATCTACCCGTGAAATGGTCGTTTCGTCGGCCATGCCGTCCACCACTCGTGCGACGTCGGCAACTCGAATCGATTGGGCGCCGGGGATAATGACCGGGAGCTTTCGTAGGGCGTCCGCGTTTTCGGCCGCCGAACTCACCCCGATTGTCGTCTCCGAGAGCGATTGGCGAAGTCGCCCCCCAGGAAAAATGTCGCTCGCGGCTGTTATCGCGCGAAGAACGTCGAGAGACGTGCCGCCGATCTCATTCAGCGGGGCGAGTTGCGGGATGACGTTGAGTTGGCGAGTCGTTTCTCCTGTGGTCCGTACCTCGCCAACGTCGTTGGTTGCCCGCAGGGCCGGCGAAATTTCATCTTCCACTAACTCCGAAAGTGTACGCGAAGAAAGCACCGCAGACGTGACGGACTCGCTGAGTATGGGCGCCTGCGAGGGATCGCGGGCGCTGACGATTGGCGCTACAACCTCAAGCGGCATATTGGCACGGGCGGCGTCCACGGCTTGCTGAACGTTGCTGCGATCGGTTTCGAGATTGCTCCCGAATCGAAACCGCACGACGATTGACGCGGTACCATCCTGCGCCGAAACCGAGACGCGGTCTACACTGGGAAGCGCTTCGAGCTGATCCTCGATCGGCTGCACGATCAATCGCTCGATTTCGCGAGGGCTGGCTCCGGGATATGCCGCAGAAATGGCGACCACAGGAAACGAAACCGGCGGCAAGATGCTGCGTCCCATCTCTAGCAAAGCCGCAAACCCCAGGAGCGCCACCAACGCATAGAACAGTGTTACGGCAATGGGGTTACGTAAAGAGAATTGCGTCAATCGCACGACATCAAACTTTGCCGGCTCGTCTCTTCATTCCGCACGCGAATCGACCAAATTGCTTCACGCAGGACTAAATCGCAGCCGAGCGCGCTTACAATTCATCCGCGATACGCCGTACACTCGTGATATGAAGTATATTGCAATCCTATCTCTGGGCGTCGCACTACTTACCGCTCCCGCGCTGTCGCAGATGAAGCCGCCCGTCCCGATGACCACGGCGCAGTTCGGTCATGCGGTGACCGGGCAGTCTATCGCGATCCTCGTGCGCGTCGTCGCATATAAACGAACCTCTCTCTCGGCGGAACTGCTCGACCGCGAAAGCGATTCCGTCTACAAATCGACAGGGAAAATCGTAGACCTGTATCTACCTGAGGACACTCCGTTTGTTATGGGGTCCTTCGCAGGCATCAAGCCTGGCGCTGCGCTCTTCGTATACGGAGTTGCAACGACGCGAGGACGAGCTGACATAAAGAAGATCATCGTCCTCACCGGGTATATTCGAGTCGAATGAGCTCCGGGTTTGCGCCGCTTGCCGGATGGGTCGCTCTTAGCTTGATTCCAGCAGCCGCCATAATCGGCTGGGCCTTACGACGCTTTGCTTCGGGACGGTTCGCAGTCAGAATGCGCCCACATGCAATTGCAGGTTATGCAGCTCTCGCTCTTACGATCGTTCACCTGTCCGGCTCGATTGGGGCCATGGGCGGCGCGAACACAACGGGTATCTGGTTCGCGACTTTCGGAATCGTCGGCCTTACCATCCAGGTCCTATTAGGGTCCAACCTTCAATCGCCCGGCGGCTACCGTTTAGAGCTGCATCGTTGGCACGTCACCGTGTTCGTCGCAGTGCTGTTGCTGGCGGTCGGTCATGTTGCTCTAAACGCCTCGTTGGCAACGATGTTTACAAAATCCGCGACGAATCCTCAACGGGACCATCGTCGCGTATCCAGTCCGGTTGCCACTTTGGATCTTCTAATAACGCGATCGTTTCAGAAATGAACCGCTGTTCGCTCCGCAATCGATGCAGGGTGTGCGACTGGCTAATGTAGCCCGCGCCGGCGCGTCGACGGATATCTCCGAGAATACGCGAAAGGCGTCGCTCGTGCTTCATGACGACGTCCGCTCGTTCCGTCAGAAGATTTTTCGCTTCAACTCGGCTAAGTTGGCCGAGCAGGACGAGGGCGGTTTCGAGCGCCGGTTCCGTGGCTTGCTCGTCCAGAAGCACGTGGCGAAGTAATTCGTGAAAGCGCGCCTCTCCGGCGCCGGTGAGACCGTACATCGCCTTCGTCTCGCGCGGGCCACGTTTCGCAACCCCAGGCTCTTGTTCGAGGAGTCCGGCAGCGACCAACTTCTCTACGAAATGATAGGGATTGCCGCGCTTAAAGCCACGGTAGAGCGGCACGTGGTCTCGCATCGCTCGAAAGATGGAGTACGCAGAAAACCGTCGCCGGCGCACCAGTCCGAGCACGAAAAGCTCGCGTTGCGCGTCGTCCGAGCCAACCGCCATCACCGCGTCGCTTCGTGGCCGCGCTCGTGCTAACCGCTTCGGAGTGCTGCTTCGTATTATAGGGAAGGTGGGACTCGAACCCACATGAGTTGCCTCGGCCGCTTTTGAGGCGGCTGCGTCTGCCGTTTCGCCACTCCCCCATTATTTCGAAATCGACTAGCGCGGGTTCGCCCGATGTCGCGGCCTCGCCTTTGGCAAGTACAAGTGGACGTGCGTCCGAAGCTTCGATCTATGTCCGATCAGCTCGTTCGCCTGCGGCCGGCCGGCGCCGATGACCTGCCCCAGATAGAGAAACGCCTGTCGGCGAGCAGCGCGGCGGGCGACTATCAATGGTTCGGACCTCGCGCGTCGAGCGCGTTACGCCGTCGCTTCGATGAGGATGGGCTGCTCGGCCCAGACGGCGGCGAGCCGATCGTGGTGGCCGGCGACAACGCCTTCGCGGGTCAGGTTAACTGGTTCAAGTCGTTTTGGGGCCCGCCCGAACACTCGTGGTGTTGGACGGTCGGTATAACGATCGACGAACGCTGGCGCGGTCGAGGCATCGGAACCGCCGCACAACGGCTTATCGTCGAGCATTTGTTCGCCCACACGCGCGTGCATCGCATCCAAGCCTACACCGACATCAACAACGTCGCGGAACAACACGTACTCGAAAAAGTGGGCTTCACGCGCGAAGGCGTCATCCGATCGGCGCAATGGCGCGAAGGCTGCTGGCACGATCAAATCCTCTACTCGATCTTGCGCCCGAACTCGTGACCGCCGCCAGCATCCGGTTCGCAGCATTGGATGAACGCTCAGCACTTGAAGATCTGCAGCTACGTGCTTCGATCGCGTTACCGACCTATCGAGACGACGTCCTACGCCATCCCGAAGTCATTCATCTCTCGCCGAGCCTCATCCAGCAAAAACGCGTTCGCGTGGCCGAACAGGGCGGTGCACCCGTCGGCTTTGTCGCGCTACTGGCCCCTGAAGAAGGCGTTTCAGAACTGGACGGCCTCTTCGTCGATCCCGACCTGTGGCGCAAAGGCATCGGTTGTGCGCTCGTACGCGACGCATGCGCTCTCGCGTGCGCCGAAGGCACGCAGAGCATTCATGTTATCGCTAACCCCGATGCGGTGGAGTTCTATCGAATCTGCGGCTTTGAAACGGTTGGCGAAACGCAAACCCAGTTTGGTCCCGCGCCGCGCATGCTGCTCGAATTGAACGCGCGACGGTGAACGTCGAACGTGCCGAAATCGGCGACACGCAGGCTGTCAGCGACGTATTCCGGCAAGCTCGAGCGATCGCGCTTCCGTACCTGCCGGCCCTGCGTACCGTGGCATGCTGTGCGTTTCGTACCGATTGGGTCGACCATCTATACATTCTTCCGGAGTACGCACGGCGCGGAACCGGTCGGTCGCTGATGGGTAAGGCAAAAGCGGCGCACCGTCGGCTGCAACTCTGGGTCTTTCAGCGAAACGAAGCCGCCCGCGCATCCCACGAAGCGATGGGGTTTACGCTCGTCAAGCGTACTGAGGGCACGGATAACGAAGAGCGCGAGCCTGACGCTCTATACCAGTGGCCGGTGCCGTTCGACCCAAGCCAGGTAATCGACGTCGAGTAGCCCGTAGGGACAGAGATTCTCGAACATCCCGTCGACCGGATTACGAAAGCCGTCGCGATACGTCCCTTCTTGCAGAAAACCAAGGGACTCATACAGCTTGCGCGCGCGGATGTTGCGTTCGTGCACTTCTAGAAACGCGCGGTGCGCACCATTCTCTTCGAAGATATGTCGTAACGCCCAACCCAGTATCGACGATCCGATTCCCTCGCTCTCTCGAACCA
>JBDTKL010000138.1:0-5324 GCA_039935355.1 Candidatus Tumulicola sp. | reverse complement strand
AGCTATATGAACAATGTGGAAAGATGGTGTCCCTTTCGCTTTCCCGGGCGAAAGCGGGCGGGACGTGGCCAGCGGCAACTAGCGTAGTCGCCCGAGCGGCCTTAATGTCCGGAGAGCGACTACGCCGGGGGCGCTTGCGCGGGACACCATCGGTTTGATATAGTCTTGCGGCTATGTGGCATTTTGATCTTCAGCTTTTCGCCTCGAAAAAGGGCGCCGGTTCCACCCGCAACGGTCGGGATTCCAACGCCCAGCGTTTGGGCGTCAAGCGCTTCGGCGGCGAAGCCGTGATCGCCGGCAACATTTTGGTCCGCCAGCGCGGCACCCGCTTCTACCCCGGGAACAACGTGGGAATTGGACGCGATCACACGCTTTTCGCGCTGATCGACGGAACCGTCGAATTCTCCGAACGCCGTAATCACAAGCAAATCAACGTCCGCCCGCCGGCCTGACGGCGGGTTCCAGAGCGAATCGAAGGGGCCGTAAGGCCCCTTTTGCTTTGGCCGCGAACGGAGCACGACTCTCAAAGCATGCAGTTTATCGATGAAGCCGAGGTGGCGATCGCGGCCGGCGACGGTGGAAATGGTGTCGTCGCGTGGCGCCGCGAGAAATACGTCCCCAAGGGCGGGCCGGCGGGCGGCGACGGCGGCCACGGCGGCAGCGTTGTGCTGCGAGCCACCCCCGAACTGTCGACATTGCTCGAGTTTCGCTTCAAGCGCGGCTTTGCTGCGATCGCCGGCAAGGCCGGCTCTACCTCGAATAAATCGGGACGCAGTGGTCCGGATCTAACGATCGACGTGCCGGTCGGTACGCTCGTGTATCGCACGCTGGAAGGGCAGTCCGAGACGTTATTGGCGGACTTGAACGCCGCCGGCGCAGAAATTCGCGTCGCGCGCGGCGGCCGAGGCGGATTGGGCAATCAGCATTTTGCCAACAGCGTGCGTCAAGCCCCGGAATTTGCCGAACGCGGCGAGCCGGGCGAACGCTGCACCGTGCGCCTCGAGTTGCGTTTGCTGGCCGATTGCGGCGTCATCGGCGTGCCGAACGCCGGTAAGTCGACGCTGTTGTCGGCGGTATCGGCCGCGCGTCCTAAGATTGCCGATTACCCGTTTACTACCATCGAACCCCAACTGGGCGTCGTGCGCGTTTCCGACGAGGCGTCGTTCGTGATGGTCGACGTTCCGGGTTTGATCGAAGGCGCGCACGAGGGCGCCGGTTTGGGCGATCGTTTTTTGCGCCACATCGAGCGAACCCGCGTGTTGCTCCATCTGCTCGACGGCGCAAAGCCGCTCGACGAAATAGTGCACGACAAAGTCACGATCGAACGCGAGTTGGCCGCATGGAACCCCGCGTTAGCGGACAAGCCGGTCGTGCTCGCGCTCAACAAGATCGATCTCCCGGACGCGCAAGAACGCTACGTGGAATTACGGCAGCGCTTCGGCGAGGTTTGTGGAATAAGCGCCGCGACCGGTTCCGGCGTTTCCGAATTAGTCTACGCGCTATGGGGCGATATCCAGCGCGCACCGGTTCCCGAAATCGCGACGCCGCCGGCACAGATCTCGTTACGTCCGGCCGAGGCGTTCCTGATCGAACGCGGGCGCGACGGTGCGTTCGAACTCGGCGGCGAACGCATCGAGCGGCTCGCCGCGATGACCAACTTCGATTCCGATGAGTCGCTGGCGCGTTTCGAGCGGCAACTCGAACGTATGGGCGTCGAGAAAAAATTACGCGAGATGGGCGCGGTCGAAGGGGATACGGTGCGCGTGGGAACGTACGAGTTTACCTACTCGTGAGAATAGGGATCTTCGGCGGGACGTTCGATCCCGTCCACAACGCGCATTTGTTCCTGGCTGAAGCGGCTCGTTTGATGGAGCGGCTCGACCGCGTATTGTTCGTCCCGGCCAACAATCAGCAATATCGCGAGCGATCGCAGATCTCGGCCGAACATCGATGCGCGATGATCCTGGGCGCGATCGCCGGAAACCCGGCGTTCGGTTTGGACGATTCCGACGTGATCGATGGCGCGACCGGATTTACGGCCGACCTGCTTCCGCGAATCGCGCAGCGCTATCCCGGCGCCACACTCACGTTCGTCATCGGCGCGGATTCGCTCGTGAATACGCCGTGGGTCCGTTTCGATGAAGTACTGGAAGGGCTCGAACGATTTTTGATAGCGCCGCGAGCGGACGTGCGCGCCGACGCGCTGGGACGCGTGCTCGAAGCGCTACCGGCGCGATTGCGCGAACGCGTCAGCACGCTCAATCTGCCGGAGATCCCGGTCTCGTCGTCGGCGATTCGCGGGCTGCTCTCGCAAGGCCGCAGCGTGCGCTATTTGGTGCCCGACGCGGTGTGGAACTATATCGCCGAGCACCACCTGTACGGCTACGATGGGCAAGCTTAGGGTCGTTGCCGTCGCTGCGGTCGCGCTGCTCGGCGGTTGCGCTTCGAATGGTTCCGCCGCGCCCGACAATGCCGCCGTCTGCCACGCCTTTACATCCGGAACGTCACACATCGAGGTCACCGCGCAAGGCACGGTCGTGCGCGCGTTCGGTGTCCAGGCGGGCCGCGAAAGCCCGCACGAAGGCTTTTTGATGCGGCTTTCTTCGGACTGCACCGTCGTCGTGCGCGTCGAGGCCAACGTCGACTTCACGGGTACGTTTGCGTTGCGCCCCGGTCAAACCGTCGTCGTGCGCGGAGAATACGAGTACTACGCGCTTGGCGGAGTCATCCACTGGACCCACCACGACCCCCGCGGGCGGCATCCGGGCGGATACATCCAAGTCGACGGGCATCAGTTCGGGTAACTCGGCGGCCCTTTTGCCGCGCCTAAAGCTGCGGCAAAAGTGCACGCTGGGAGCTGGCTAAATTAGCGAGTTGTTCTTGCGAAGCGGTAACTGGCTAGGGCGAAGACTAGGATGCCGTAGCCGAACATTAGGGCGATCGAGGGCCAGAGTTGTACGACGCCCGCACCTCGTAAGATAATTCCGCGTAAAATGTCGATGTAATACGTTAGCGGGATGAAGAGGCCGACGATTTGCATGGTCAGCGGCATCAACGATCGCTCGAAGACGGCTCCGGACAGCAGCACCGACGGGAGCAGCAAAAAGATCGACATCAGCTGCGCCTGGATTTGGGTCTGCGCGAACGTCGAGATCAGGAGGCCCAGACCGAGCGCCGTCACGAGAAATCCGGCCGACAAGAACGCGAGCAATGCTAAATTGCCGACGATCTGCACGTCGAACACGAACCGCATCGTTATCAAGATCGCCACGAAATCGATGCCGGCGACGATCGCGTAGGGCAATAACTTGCCCAGCATCAATCCCGCCGAGCCGATCGGCGTGACCAAGAGCTGATCGAGGGTGCCGCGTTCGCGTTCGCCGACGATCGCCAGCGACGTGAGCATGATCGTCATGTTCTGCAAGATCATGCCGATCAGACCGGGTACGAAAAAGTCGGCGCTTCGCATAGCGGGGTTAAAGAGGACGTACGGACGCACCTCGAGCGAGAATTTCGGCGCCAACGAGACCGCGCGCAGCGGAACCCCGCCCAACGCGATGGCCGATCCGTAGGCAATTTGCGCGACGGCCGAATCCGAACCGTCGATGAGCGCACCGATGGCCGGATGTCTCCCGGCGAGCAAGTCGGCCGTAAAGTTTTCCGGAATGTCGAACCCAACGCGGGCCTTGCCGGCCACGATGGCCGCGCGTAACTCTTCGCGGCTGTTGACGTAGCCGACGACGTTGAACGTCCGCGACGCGTTGACGGCGTCGGTAAAGGCTTGCGCTGCGTGGCCGCGGTCGCCGCGGTACATGACCGACGGAACGTGCTCGACGGTTGTCTGAATGGCGTATCCCAGCAAGAGCAGCTGGATGATCGGAATGCCGATCGCTAAGAAAAACGTGATCGGACTGCGCATGATCTGCCGCAGTTCCTTGTAAAAAACCGCGCTAAAGCCGCGGACATCCCAGGCCGACTTCATTGTGACGCGGCGCTTGCACGGGTAAGCGCAACGAACGCATCTTCGAGAGACGGTGGAATCTTCGCAACGCTGTCGTCGAGCACGCTCAGATCGCGTGCCAACTTCCCTTTCGGCTCGGATGCATCGACCACCACATGAATGTCGCGACCGAAAATCGTCGCCTCGCGGATCGACGGTACGGAATGCACGCGGCGAAACGTCTCCATCACGTCGTTGCTGGACACGGCGTACCGGACGGTGCCGTTCGGGGTGACCGTCGGCAACGCGCAGATTTCTTCCGGCGAGCCGTATACCAGCATGTCGCCCAAATAAATGTATGCTAGCGACGAACAGCGTTCGGCTTCGTCCATGTAATGTGTCGTCACGAAAAAGGTGATCCCGGCGGCGGTCAGCGTGAACAGCAGGTCCCACAAATCGCGGCGCGCGACCGGATCGATGCCGGCGGTCGGCTCATCCAAAAAGACGACCGACGGATTGTGAATGAGCGCGGCGGCCAGTGCTAAGCGGCGTTGCCAGCCGCCCGAAAGATGACCACCGAGCACTTTTGCATAGGGGCCGATACCGACGATTTCGATCACGTTGCTCTTACGCTTTTCGGCGTTGCGCCCGAGACCGTAAGCCCGCGCGTAAAATTCGAGATTTTCGGACACGGTAAGATCGCCGTAGAGTGCGAAGCCCTGCGCCATGTAGCCGATCGACCGGCGTACGCTATCGCTGTCCTTTTCGATGTCGAACCCTGCTACTTGCGCCGATCCGCTCGTCGGATGCACGAGACCGCACAACATCTTAATCGTCGTGGACTTGCCGCTGCCGTTCGGCCCGAGAAATCCGAAGATACTGCCGGCCGGGACCGAGAGACTGACGGCGTTGACGGCGTTACGGTCGCCGTACCGCTTGGTCAACCGGTCGGCGAATACCGCGACGCCGCTCAACGCGGATACACCGTTACCGTCGTACCATCGAGCAGTTGATGCTGCGGGTCGTGAATGCGAATTTTGACGCCATACACCAGCTCCGCGCGCTGGTCCGCCGTTTCGACGTTTTGCGGGGTGAACTGCGCGCTGCGATCGTGTTCCTCGACGACGCCGTCGAACTGACCCATGCCGGCATCGGATTTCACCGTCACGCGCGCGCCTTGCCCGAACTTATGCAAGTCTTCTTGCGAGGCATAAATGTACACGTAGGGATCGGCGAACGTGTCGATCACCGCGACCGGCTGATTCGGGTTGAGCAAATCGCCCGGGTGAAGATCGAAGCTTTCGACCGCACCGTCTGCCGGCGACCGCACGATGGTTTCGCGGAGTTGCGTTTGCGCGTGGGCGACGGCCGCCGCGGCGGCTTG
>JBDTKL010000137.1:0-3841 GCA_039935355.1 Candidatus Tumulicola sp. | reverse complement strand
CAAACGCCGCGCGAAGGTTTTCTTGCCGGCGCCGGCCGGCCCGACGAATAGATAGCCGTGCGCCATTTTTTCGCGCGGCAGCGTTTCGAAAAAACGTTTCGGCGCGGCGGCGCCGGCGACGTCGAAGCGAGTGGCACTCACGAGGCGTCACCGAAGCGTTGGCGCATCACGGTTAACGTTTGCTCCAGCAACTGCGCGGGCGCGAGCCGTCCATCCAACAACACGCGACCCGGCTGCGCGGCCAGCGCCAGAAATCCTTGCCGCACGCGCTGATGGAACGCGTCATCTTCGGCTTCGACCCGGTCGATCGTGCCGGCGCGCTGGGCCGTGCGCGCGCGCGAAACGTCGATTGGAATGTCGAGCACGAAGGTGCAATCCGCTGCCAACCCGCCGGTGGCCGCGTCGCACACGGCGCGTAAAACGTCCAGCGCGAGCCCGCGGCCGTATCCCTGATACGCCAGTGTGGAATCGACGTAGCGATCGCACAAGACGATGCCGCCGGCCCGCAACCGCGGAGCGATCGCATCGGCAACGTGCTGGGCGCGCGCCGCGTTGATCAGCAGCGCTTCGGCCATCGGTCCGATCGCCGACGAGCGCGACAAAAAGATTCCACGCACCGCGTCGCCCAGCGGCGTCCCACCCGGTTCGCGCGTGGTCAGCGGATCCAAACCGAGCTGCGACAACGCAGACGCAACCGAAGCCAGCAGCGTGCTTTTGCCGCTGCCTTCGATCCCCTCGAACGCCAAAAACACTAAGGGGTCTTAAAAATTCGTACGCGGCGGTTCGGCTCGAGACCGGTGCTCTGCGATTGCAGACGATACCGTTCGGCGAGCTGATGCTGCATGCGCCGAACGTACGACGTCTGCGGCGACAACTCGATGGCTTGACTCGTTAACAGAACCTGATAGACCGCTTCCTCGGCTTCTCGCACCGCGATTTCTTCCTGGTCGATCGAACCAAGATTGAACACGTCGCGCAGAGCGGTTTGGATCTGTGTGGTCGTATTCGTCTTAATGGAATAGATCGGCACGTTGTCGGATGCGATCTGCTTGAGTTTGGGGTGCTGTTTGCGTTCGAGCGTTTTGAGCGTCAGGACCACGTCGGCATCGTCGAACGTCCGCGCGATCGCGGCCCTTACCCGCAAATTATGGATTGCTCGCTCGATTTTATTGCGCGAAACGCCGTAGGGAAAGATCGACAGCGGCCGGTCGCGTTCTTCCCCTTCGTTCGGTTCGGCGTACGCTTCGGACAGCTGCGGCATCGACTCCGTGTCGGCTTCTTGAACGACCGTTACCGCGCCGCTGGCTTCGCGCTGGCGGATTTCCGGCTGCGGCTGATACCCGCGCAGCAGCGCGTCGATCACGTCGGCGACGTTCTTGTGGATCGCAAGCCGGTCGCGGTCGTGAATTTCGACGACCATGTCGAACGTCGGCGGCGCCTTGCGTTCCAGCACGGTTTTGCGGGTGCCGCGGCGGCGCGCTTCTTCGTCCGAAAGCGTCACGGCACTGATGCCGCCAACCAGATCCGACAGCGTCGGATTCATCAGCAGATTTTCGAGCGTCTGGCCGTGCGCCGTTCCGATGAGTGTAACGCCGCGTTCGGCGATAGTTCGCGCGGCCAACGCTTCGGCTTCGGTACCGATTTCGTCGATCACGATGACCTGCGGCATGTGATTCTCGACCGCCTCGATCATCACGGCGTGCTGTAGCGCCGGATCGGCGACCTGCATGCGCCGCGCCAGACCGATTCCCGGATGCGGAACGTCGCTGTCGCCGGCGATCTCGTTGGACGTGTCGACGATGACCACGCGCTTACGATCTTCGGAAAGAATGCGCGCGCACTCGCGCAGCATCGTGGTTTTGCCGACGCCCGGACGTCCGAGCAAACAGATCGAGCGACCGCTTCGCAGTACGTCGAGCAAGATGTCGATCGTTCCGTACACCGCGCGGCCGACGCGACACGTCAGCCCCACGATCTTACCGGTGCGATTGCGAATCGCGCTGATACGATGCAGCGTCTGCTCGATGCCCGCGCGGTTGTCGGCGCCGAAGGCGGATATCCGCGAACAGACGTGCGCGATATCTTCGTGCGTAACGGCGGCGTCGATCAGGTAGGTGAAGTCGTGTTCGAAGCGTGCTTCGGGCGGACGCCCCAAGTCGAGCACGACCTCGATGATTTCATCGACGTTGCCGAGACGAACGAGCGCTTGACGGATTGCGAGCGGAAAAATATCGAGGAGCTGCGATAGCTCCCAGCTAGGGGAGAGCGATTCTGCTCGAACGGCCACTTCTGACCCTCACGCGGTGACGTGTTTTCGAGGCGTTACCCGGCGGTCGCCGCTACTCCTTCACCACTCGAATCGTGCGCAGCTCGTCGTCGTACGGGCCTTGAATGCGCACGCCGGCTTTCATCTCCAATCGCAAATAATCGACCAGCTCTTTGGTCAACTCCTCGCCCGGCGCGATGACCGGAATACCGGGAGGATAGGGTGCGATCGTTTCGGCGCAAATGCGCCCGGCAGAATCGCGAAACGGAACCGAATCGGTTTCGGCTAGGAAGGCATCGCGCGGCAGCATGCGCATCTTCGGAATCTTCGGCAACCGATAATTTCCGCGATTCACGCGCCGCTCCAGGATGCCCGAGGCAGCATACATATCCACCGCGCGGTCGTCGTGCGCCATCTCTTCGAAGGCGAACGCCAGACGGTCGGCGGCGTCGCGCGTGGTGCCGATCGTGAACAGCGCGACCACGTTGAACAGATCCGCTAACTCGACTTGAATGTTGTAGCGATAACGTAGAATTTCGGACGCTTCGTAGCCGGTATAGCCCAAACCGGTCACCGTAACCGCGATCTTCGTGGGATCGAGATCGAAGACGCCTTTACGGCCCTGCAACTCCTCTCCGAAGCAATACAACCCTTCGATGCGATTGATGCGGCGGCGCGTTTCTTCGGCCAGTTCGATCGTGCGCGACAACAAGGCACCGCCTTCCGTCGCCATCTGCTTGCGTGCGACGTCCAAGGACGCGACCATCGGGAGGTTGGGCGACGTCGACAAGAACATCTTGAGCACGGCTTTTAGCCGGTCGAGCCGCACGCGTGGACCCTTTTGGTGCAGCATCGCGCATTGGGAGAATGCCGACAGCATTTTGTGCGTGGAATTGATGGACAGATCGGCGCCGGCTTGCGTGGCCGACAACGGCAACGCCGGATGGAAATGAAAATGCGGTCCCCACGCCTCGTCGACCAGCATCAGCTTGCCCGCATCGTGCACGATCCGTTCGATCGACGCAAGATCGGCAGCGACTCCGTAATAGGTCGGCGATACGACGTACACGGCGACCAAGTCCGGATATTCCTCGAGCGTCCGCGCAACCGTCTCGGGCGTAACGCAATGATCCATGTGCAGATCTTCGTCGACTTCGGGCTGCATGTAGATCGGATGCGCGCCGCTCATTACCAGCCCGCCAAGCATCGACTTATGCGAGTTGCGCGGAACGGCGATCTTGTCGCCAGGGTTTACCGCGGTCATCATCATGCATTGATTGCCGCTGGTCGATCCGTTGGTCAAGAAAAACGTGTGATCGGCGCCCCACGCGAGCGCGGCCAGTTCTTGTGCTTCCTTGATGGCCGCGACCGGCTGCAGCAAATCGTCGATGCCCGGCATGGGCGTCAGGTCGATCGCGCAAATATTGTCGCCGACGAACTCGCGAAACGCCAGGTCCATGCCGTTTCCTTGGATATGGCCCGGCGTGTGAAATGGCAGCACGCCCGAATCGACATAGTCGAGCAGTGCTTGAAAATAGGGGGCCTTCGATTGATCCAAGTCCATCGCGCCTGAGC
>JBDTKL010000136.1:0-6348 GCA_039935355.1 Candidatus Tumulicola sp. | reverse complement strand
GTTAGATGCTCGACGCCGGCCGCGGCCGCGACGCCGTCCAGATGCGTCGTCGCGAGCGTTCGTACTCCGCGCTCCCGGAAGAACGCTAGTAGCGACGCAAGCAGCGCGGAGCCTTCGCGCGGTCCGGTGGTTCGTGCAAACTCGTCGAGCAACATCAACGCGCCGTTCGCGCGACCCGAGACATCGCGCACGCGAACGACCTCGTGCGCAAACGACGAAAGCAACGACGGCCCGGCTTCGTCGCCGGCATGCAGCCACACGATTCGATCGAACAACTCGAGGCGAGCGCGTCGCGCCGGAACTGGCAATCCGAAACTCGCCAACGCAGCAATCGCTCCGCACGTGCGTAGCACGACGGTTTTTCCGCCCATGTTCGGGCCGGTAATCGCCGCAACCGAACGAACTTCGACGTCTAACGGCGTGAATCGCAAGTCGCGTTGCTGCAAGGCTTCCTCGAGGGGAAGAAATCGCGCGCCTTCGAGCGCGACGCCGACATCTGCAGCAAGCTCGGGCGCGGTGCAGGCGTAGCTGCGCGCGAACCGGATGGCCGCGTGCAATGCATCGAATGCGCCGATTGCATCGGACGCCGGCTGCAATTCCGTCACCGCCCTCGCGATCGCGTCCGAAAGTTCGGTGCGAATCGATCGCTCGGCATCTGCGACGGCACCTGCGGCGTGGTCGCGAGCGATGCGCGATCGTTGCAACGCATCGCCGGCGACTAACGTGCACAAAAAATACGTCGGCGCTTCGCGAATGACCGCGATGCTTTCCGGCCACTCGGTGGGAGCCCCATCTCGCATGACGATGAACTCGTCGGTTTCGACAGCCGGCCGATGCAGAACAGCCGCCACACGCGAACGCAACTCCGACTCCAACGCATCGACCGCTCGTTGCGTCCGCTGCAGTTCGCCGCGCGCTGCACGCAACGCCGGATCGAACGCGGCGCTCAAATAGAATCCGCCGCCGCTCGTGCGGCCGCGCTCCAACGACGCCGATAGCGCACGAATAAGCGGCGTGGCAATCGTTTTGGCGTCGGCCACCTCGCTCAACGCGGAACCGCTCAGCCGATCGGCGAGCCGGACCGCGCCGTCGCAGAAACGCGCGACTTGCAGTAACACGTCGTCCGGCAACGCTTCGCCGAGCGCGGCCCGTGCCGCCGGTGACGTGACGTCGGGTACAACGCGCAGCGATTCGGCGAAGGCGCGCAGTTCGTCATCGCCGGTGCGCGCTGCTACGTCGTGCACCATCCGTGCTCGCGCTGAGGCGGCGGCTTCGTTACCGCGTGTGAATGGCCCCCAACGCGATAACGCACGTACGCCGCACTCGCTGCTCGGTCGTAGAGCCGCGTCGAGCCATGCGAGATCGAGCGCACGTGCCGTCGATTCGTCGGCAATGGCGTTCCAATTCACGCGACACCCCAACCCGCATACACGTCGTACGCCGGAAGGCCGGTGGCTTCGGCAACGGCCCGAGCGAACGATAGGGGTTCGAACGCGTGCCCCCGGCCGATCGATGCGATCGTCGTGGCGATCGGATGCAGCGGGCGCTCGCAGCGAACGTCGAGCCGTTCGAACGCTGAGTCGGCGGCGCGGCCGGCCAATGCAAACTGCGTCGGATCGCCGATGACGACTTGGCGCGTTTCTCGTGCGGCGATCAGCGGCGCGACTTTCGACGCCGTCAGCGCTCCCTCGACCGTTACCGCCGGCGCCCCGGGATCGACTGCGGCGATTCCCAAGCGCTTAGCTAGTATGCGCGCGGCGTCCGTGGCGTCATCGGGCGTCGCGGCCGCCGCCGCACCCGTCGCGATCACGACCGCCGCTCCGCTGCCTGCCAATGCTGCAACGCGATCGATCGCACCGTCGACGATCACGACGTCGGCGAGTGTATCCAGACGCTCGAGCGTTCGAGCGACGCCGGTGGCGGTCGGAGGACCGATCAACTCCAGGTGCGCGGCCTCGCGGATGCGCGCAATCGTGACGGGACCGGCTGCGGTTTCGAGCGGCAATACCTCGAGCACTTCGGTCGCAAATCCCGCGCTCAACGCGCCGGCCGCCGTGGCGACCACCGTGCCCGGGCGCACGAAGAGCCGGGGTTTTGCGACGCCGTCGACCGCGTCGAAGCTCTCTCCGTCGCGACCCGTCGACAGGAGTGCGACGCGCAGGCCGGTCGCAATGGCGGCGGCATAGATAGCACGAGCGGCGACCGTTTTACCGACGTTCTTCGCGGTACCCACAACGAATATGCGGCGGCTACCCCGAGTTCGCGCTAAATGGAGCAGCGCGTGCCCGGCACTGCAACTATCCAACATGCAAGATCTTCAGGACCGCAAAGGTGAGGCCGGTAAGGGTCAAGAGCAAACCGCCCAAGAACGCGGCGTAGCGTTCGGCAAAGCCCCCGAGCCGCGCGCCGAGCGTCAGGCCGGCAGCGGTGGCGCACAGCGAAACGACGCCGATGATTACGAGCGCGATCACCGGCGGAACGCCGATGTAGAGAATCGAGAAACCGATGCCGAGCGAATCCAAGCTGATGGCCAGCGAAGCGACGAATAATCCCCACCCCTTGGAGAGGTCGAGTTTCGCTGCGGCGCTCTTCGAACGGCTTTCGGACATCATGAAGATTCCCAGCACGACCAACGCGCCGAAGCCGACGAAGCCGGCGACTTCTCCGAACACCCGCCCCGCCGCAACGCCGATCCCCGCGCCAATCAAGTTCATCGCGATCTCGGCAGTCGCGAACGCCAAACCAATTCGCAATTTGAGCGCACGCTCCACGCCGCGCACGCCGACACCGATGCTCACCGCGAAGACGTCCAGCGAAAGGCTGAGCGCGACGAACGCGATCTTCAGCGCTGCCGTCACGTGATGCGCTGGGTCTTTCCAGCGGCCGCCTTGTTGCTGGTCGTGGGGATCGTAGCGCCCGTCATCGCCGTACTCGCGTCCATGTCACCCGGCGAGGCCGCGGCATCGTTTAACGCCGACGCGCGCGCCGCGCTGAACGTGTCGTTGACCGCATCGCTGGCTGCGACGGCGGTCGCCACACTGCTTGGCGTTCCGGCCGGGTACTGGTTGGGTCATGCGGGCCGGGGTGTTCGGGCCGTCGCACTCTTTTTACTAGCACTGCCGCTGGCATTTCCGCCGGTAGCGTCCGGCTTGATGCTGATCGTCACCCTCGGCACGCGAGCGCCGGCCGGTGCCTGGTTGGCAGCGCATGGCCTGCGCGTTCCCGACACGCTCCTCGGCGTCGGGGTCGCAGAATTCTTCGTGTCCGGTTCGTTCGTGGCCATCGCCGCCACGGCCGCATTCGCGGCGGTGGATCCGGTGTACGCCGATGCGGCGCGCACGCTCGGTGCTGGAGAATGGCGGATTTTCGGACGAATCGCGTTGCCCGCTGCCGCCGGAAGCGTCTTGGCAGGCGTGACGTTCGCGTGGCTGCGCGCGATTGGCGAATACGGTGCCACGTCCGTGCTGGCGTATCACCCGACGTCTTTGCCGGTCGCGTTGTACGTCGCGTTGTCCGCGCAAGGGGTTCGTCAAGCGATGGCTTTGTGCTACGGATTCGTCGTGCTCGCGGTCGTTGCGCTATTGGTCGCGTGGATTCTGCGCCGCCGCGTCGTACCTTGAGGGTCATGGCGTTACTCGACGGACTCTTCGCTCCCAACTCGGCCTTCCAGAAAAACTTCTTCTTTCTCGCCAAACGTTTCGTCCCGGGCGAATCGATCGAGTCGGCCGTTTCGACGGTCCGCGAGCTCAACGCGGCCGGGATGACGGCCTCATTGGATTATTTAGGTGAAGACGTGACGGAGCGCGAGGCCGCACTGCACACGGTCGACGCCTACCTGCGAATCCTGGATGCGCTGCGGGCGGCCGGAGTCGATTCGAACGTTTCGGTCAAACTCACGGCGCTTGGATTGTTGATCGACGAGGATTTTGCGCTTGACAACGTTAGCCGGATCGCCGAACGGGCCGCTCGGAACTCCGATCCGTTCGTGCGCATCGATATGGAAGGCTCTGCGGTCACCGATGCCACCCTGCGCGTGTTCGAGCGCTGTTTTGCTGCCCACAAGAACGTCGGCATCGTGTTGCAGGCGTATTTGAAGCGCACTGCAGCCGACGTCGAGCGCGCGATCGCTTTGGGAGCGCGCGTGCGCCTCTGCAAAGGCGCCTATCGCGAACCGCCCGAGATTGCGTATCAGCAAATGCCCGAGATCCGCGAAAACTATCTGCGCCTGTCCGAGCGATTACTCTCGGCAGGCACGTATCCGGGAATCGCGACCCACGATCGCCGCTTGATCGGCGCAGTAAAAGATTTTTGTTCGCGCAACGCCATACCGCCGTCGCGCTTTGAGTTTCAGATGCTGCACGGGTGCCGTCCGGCGGAGCAGCACGAACTGGTCGCGCAAGGCTACAACATGCGAGTGTACGTGCCGTTCGGAACCCACTGGGCTGGATATTTCTACCGCCGCGTGCTGGAACGGCGCGAAAACGCCTGGTTCGCGTTGTCCTCGATCTTCTCGCGCTAACGCCGCGTGCGTGCCGTGGTGCAGCGCGTCTCGAACGCGCGCGTGTCGGTCGACGGATCCGAAACCGGCGCGATCGATACCGGCCTCGTGGCCTATGTCGGCGTCGGCCGGAACGATACGGAACGCGATGCGCTGTGGATAGCAGAGAAGATCGCCGAGCTGCGCATCTTCGAGGACGATGAAGGCCGGATGAATCGCTCGGTCGAGCAATGCGGCGGGGGCGTCCTGCTCATTTCGCAGTTCACACTTCTGGGTGACGCGCGGCGCGGGCGACGTCCGTCTTTTGTAGCAGCCGCCTCGGGCGAGCCGGCTCGCGGTCTCTACGAACGAGTCGGCAGCGCACTCGCAACTCGCGGCCTGCGAGTCGCGTACGGCGTGTTCGGAGCCGACATGCACGTCCAGCAGAGTAACCAAGGGCCTGTCACAATTCTTCTGGATTCCGAGCGAACGTTCTAGGAAGGCGCACGCCGGCGTAAAACCTTTGTACGGCCCCCCAAACCTTTTGAGCGTAAGCTGCGTTCATTTAGTATCCCGGCCATCGCGGCCGGCGACGATGTAAACGATAGGACGTATCAGTGACTGAACAACCCAAGCGACCGGCGGGAATGTCGGTCCGCGAAGCCGGCCAAAAAGGCGGCGAGACCGTCAAGAAAAAGTACGGTCCCGAATTCTACGAACAGATCGGCCGCAAGGGCGGTTTAGCGACCAAATTGGCGCATGGTCACGAGTTTTACGAACAAATCGGGAAAAAGGGCGGTAAGAAGGGCGGCGAAGCAACCCGCGATCGTTATGGGCCCAACTTCTACGAACGTATCGGACAAAAAGGTGGCCAAAAGGTCAAACAACTCATCGAGGAAGGCAAGCGCGCAGCCGCTGCAGCGCGGGAGCAGCGCGCCAGCTAGGATTCGAACGGCGCTCTGGTTGAGCGCCGCTGTGGCGGCGACCCTCGTGGTCGCCGGCCGCATCCCCGCACGCGCGTATCCGCCCACCCCGACAGCGCCCCCTAAGGCGCCCGCGTCAGCGACCGCTCACCCGGCCGGGAACGTTCTTCCCTTTGACTCGGACCTTGTGTTCGTGACCGACGATTCGATATCGTCGAAATCGTCGAAGACGGGTCAGCTCATCGGAACGCGATTGAAAGATCCGCTGATCGTCGGCGGTCGCGTGGTCGCACCCGCCGGAACGCCCGCCAAGTTGCGCATCGTCGACGTATCGGCCGCCGACATCGGCGACGTCTATGGATTTGTCGATATTTTTTTCGAGCCGTTGCAACTGGCCGACGGACGAACGATTCCCCTTCGCGCGCCCATCGCGCGATTGCAGCCGCGCGACAGCGCCGGCCATGAGTCGACAGTCGAGCTCGAAGACACCGTTGCAGACGAAGTGATCCCGTATCACTTCCTGTATCACATCTTCCGCAAGGGGAAAAACTTCGTGCTCGGCCCGGGCTCGGAGATTCCCGCACGAACCGAAGCGACGCTAACGGCCCTCCCCAACGGGACGGTCGCTATTCAGACGCCCGAACCGATGACCGTCGAGTTGCGAATGCCGAAGTCGTCGTTTCCAGCTCAGCCCTTTGCCACGCCGTTCGCAAGCGGCGCATCGTCGCAATCGCATCGAGCACGGCCGCAGGCGAGTCCGACCGGAACTCCCTGGCCGACTCCCGAACCGCCGACGGCGACTCCATCGTCGTCTCCGCCTTCTTTGCCGGCGGCTCCGCCCTCGGCAGCACCATCGGCTTCGCCGAAGAGAAAGGTCTAGCGTTTCATGCAGCTGCGTTCATCGTTGGCGAGTCTAGCGTTTGCCGGAATCGCCGCGATCGCAACGAT
>JBDTKL010000135.1:0-3852 GCA_039935355.1 Candidatus Tumulicola sp. | reverse complement strand
GTCGGGCTCACGAACGCGACAATGCGCAGGCGAAGAGTGCCGCCAGTGCGCCGGCAGCGATAGCGGCCGATTTCCACATCTGGCCGACGTGTTTCGTCGGTACGACCGGATTGGGTGGCAAGCCGTAGACTTCGGGACGATCCAGAAGCAGAAACATTGCGCCGGTGCCACCGACGCCGTCGTTCGGATCGTGACCGTACAACTGCGCGCCTTCGTAGCGATCGGAGATTTCGGCCAGCCGCGCCGACGCGCGTTCGCGTAATTCGTCGAGGTTGCCGAACTGGATCGAATCGGTCGGACATGTTTTCGAACACGCCGGTTCTTGACCGATTTTGAGCCGGTCGTAACACATCGTGCATTTGCCGACTCCGCCGTCGCCGTCGACGTCTTTCCGTGCAACCACGCCGTATGGGCAAGCCGAGACGCAGTACGCGCAGCCGTTGCAGACGTCGTCCTGAATCACGACCGTTCCGAACTCGCTTCGTACGATCGCTCCGGTCGGACAAACGTCGAGGCATGCGGCGTGGGTGCAATGCTTGCAGACGTCGGACTCCATCAACCAGCGAGTATTTCCAGCGGGAGTGCGCTGTTCGATGAAAGCGACGTGCCGCCACGTCGTGCCGCTCAGCTCTCCGGTGTTATCGTAGGATTTAGCGCCGAAGGCATAACCGTCGACCGGCAGATCGTTCCACTCCTTGCACGCGACCTCGCACGCTTTGCAGCCGATGCACAGCGTCGTGTCGGTGAAGAAACCCACGCGTTCCCGAGCGTCCGGTCCATACGTTTGTTGTTCGGCCGAGGCCGACGTTGCTTCGTACATTACAAAGCCGCCGGCCCGCTGCGGTGGCGCTCCACAAATTCCGTTCGCGCGGGACCGCGCGGCCGGCGTCCCGCCACGATGTCGCACGTTAGCGCCTTGGATTCTTGAATGTGCGTGTTCGGGTCCAGCGCGATGGGCAACAGATCGTTCGGAACGTCGCCGGTAACGACGCCGCGTGTCCCCCAGTGAAACGGCAAGCCGACGACGTGCATCTTCTTGCCGGAGGTTTCGAACGGTTGCATGCGTTCGGTCACCAGTACGCGTGCCTCGACCGCTGCGCGCGACGTAACGATCGTCGCCCACTCGCCGTGCTCGAGGGCTCGCAACGCCGCTAGCTCCGGATCGATCTCGCAAAAGAGTTCCGGCTGCAGTTCTCCCAAATGCGGAACGGTGCGCGTCATCCCGCCGGCCGTGAAATGTTCGGTAAGACGATACGTCGTGAGAATGAACGGGTAACGGTCGGGATCGCCCGGCTTGGGCGGGCTCTCGTTATCCGGATTGTCGGGTCGCTCGAAGCGTTCGATCAACGGATTTTTCTGTTGCTCGTACAGTGGATTGCGCACCGGCGATTCTTGCGCCTCGTAATGGGTAGGAAGCGGACCATCGACGACCGTTTCTGGAACGAACAACCGCGCGAGCCCCTCCTCTTGCATCACGAACGGGCTCGTTCCGCCGATTGCCGAAATCCCGGTCGCGTCGCCCGAAGGGCGATAATCGGGCGCCGTATCCTTCGGGAAATCCGGAACGTCGTGTCCGGTCCAGCTGCCGTTGCTCGCGTCCCACCACACGTATTTCTTGCGATCGCTCCACGGCGTGCCGTCTGGTTTCGCCGACGCGCGATTGTACAGGATGCGGCGGTTTGCGGGCCACGCCCACGCCCACTCCGGAGCCACCCAACTCTGTTCGGTATGGGGTTTGCGTCGCGCTGCCTGATTGACGCCGTCCTTATAGACGCCGCAATACACCCAGCATCCGCACGACGTCGAACCATCGGCCCGCAATTCGGTGAACGTCGACAGATTCCGATCGCCTTCGTATCCGTTGATTTCCGCGAGGACTGCATCTGCGTCCGGTTCGCCGTGCGGCTCCTCGAGCGGATAGTCCCATTCGAGCGCGAGCAGCAATCGGTCTTCCGGACGTTTCGAATTCGCTAGTTTCTCGCGGATAATGCGCCCGAGGTGATAGTAAAACCACGTTTCGGAGCGCGCATCGCCCTTCGGTTCGACGGCCTTGTGCCGCCATTGCAACAGCCGGTCGGTGTTCGTAAACGAACCTTTCTTCTCGACGTGCGACGCGGCCGGCATGAAGAAAACCTCGGTTCCAATTTCTTCCGTCTTGAGGGCGCCGGTTTCGATTTCCGGGCCTTGATGCCAGAACGCCACGCTTTCGGTTTCGACCAAGTCGCGAACTACCAGCCAATCGAGACGTGCTAGTGCGGTTCGTTGCAACGCGCCGTGCGCAGAACCGACCGCCGGGTTTTCACCGACGATGAAGAAACCTTTGGTGCTGCCGTCGATGATTTTGAACGTCGTTCCATAGGCCGACTCATCGGAATCGATGCGTGGGAGAAGATCGTAGCAATAATTATTCTCGGCGGTTGCGCGATCGCCGAACCACGCTTTGAGCAGGCTAATCACGTACGCGTCGGCAGCCGCCCAGAAGCCGGCCTTCTTACGTATCGAATCGACGAACGATTCCAGCGTTGGATGCTCGCTTGCAACCGGCATTGGAAGATAGCCGGGCAGCAGATTGAACAGCGTCGGTATATCGGTCGAGCCCTGAATCGATGCGTGACCGCGCAAGGCCATGATCCCGCCGCCGGGGCGGCCGATGTTGCCCAGCAGCGTTTGCACGATGGCGGCAGCACGAATCATCTGCACGCCGGTCGAGTGGTTCGTCCACCCGAGTGCGTATGCAAATGCGCCGGTACGCTCGGGTCCGGAGTTCTGACAGAGTTGCTCGGCTACAGCGACCAATTGCTCCGGCCGGATACCGCAGACGTTGGCCACCGTTTCGGGTGTGTAGCGAGCATAATGCCGTTTGAGGATCTGATAGACGCACTTCGGATCTTGCAGCGTGCGGTCGCGTTCGGGCGACCAACGTTCGCCGCGGTACTGCCAGGTCGTCGTATCGTAACTGCGCTTCTCCGGATCCCAGCCCGAGAAAACGCCTCCCAACTCGTCGGTATCTTTAAAGTCGCCGTCGATCAATACCGACGCGTTGCTATATTCGAGAACGTACTCCCGAAAGTCGCGTTCGTTGGTCAGGATGTAGTTGATCAGGCCGCCCAAAAACGCGATATCGCTGCCGGGACGAATTGCGACGTGCAGGTCCGAAACGGCGCTCGTGCGTGTGAATCGCGGATCGACGTGAATCAGCACCGCACCGCGCGTCTTGGCTTCCATTACCCACTGGAAGCCGACCGGATGCGCTTCGGCCATGTTCGATCCCATGATCACGATGCAATCGCTGTTCATGAGATCGTGTTGGAACGTCGTCGCGCCGCCGCGTCCAAACGATGGCTGTAGCGCTCCGACCGTGGGACTATGACAGATGCGCGCCTGATTTTCAACTTGTACGACGCCGAGCGCCGTGTAGAGTTTCTTCATCAGGTAGTTCTCTTCGTTGTCGAGCGTCGCACCGCCCAAATGTGCGATTCCCTCGGTGCGATTGACGGTAACGCCGTCTTCGCGGGTCGTTTGCCACGTCGCGCTGCGCATGGCGATCACCCGATCGGCGATCATGTCCATCGCCCGACCGAGCGGCAAGGACTCCCACTGCGTCGAGTATGGACGACGATATTGTATGCAATATTCGCGCGATTCGCTGTTCACGAGCGAACGGCTGGCCGCACCCTTGGGGCACAGGCGCCCTCGCGAGATGGGACTGTCCGGATCGCCTTCGATCTGAATGACTTCATCGTTCTTCGAGTAGATCAACTGGCCGCAGCCGACGCCGCAAAACGGGCACACGGATCGTGTGACTTTGGCGTCGGCGGTCCGCCCGCGCCAAGCCTTCATGGTATCAGATTG
>JBDTKL010000134.1:0-3979 GCA_039935355.1 Candidatus Tumulicola sp. | reverse complement strand
TAGATGGGCGATTGATCGTGCCGCGCTTCGTCGTGCGCGAGTTGCAAGCCATCTCAGATTCGGTGGACGCGCTCAAACGCGCGCGCGGCCGGCGCGGATTCGATGTGTTGACCCGGTTGCAAGAACTCGCAGCGGTCGAAATTTCGGAACGCGATTACGACGATATGGGCGCGGGCAACGTCGATGCGCGATTGGTGCGTCTGGCGCAAGAGCTCAACGCGAAACTGATTACCAACGATTACAATCTCAACCGGATGGCGCGCGTTGAAGGCATCGGCTCGCTCAACGTTAACGAGCTGGCCGAAGCCGTAAAGCCGGTGGTGCTTCCGGGTGAAGAAATGCACGTCGCCGTGATCCGCGAGGGGAAAGAGCCGCATCAAGGCGTCGGCTACCTCGAAGACGGCACGATGATCGTGGTCGAACACGGACGCCGATTGATCGGCGAAGAGGTCGACGTGATCGTGACGAGCGTATTGCAAACCGTCGCCGGACGAATGATCTTCGCGCGCGCCAAACGAGACGGGGGCTACGAATCGAAGCGTCCGTAGCGCGTTGGGCGGCGGTCGTCGTTGCGGCCGGAAGCGGAACTCGTTTCGGTACGCCCAAGCAATTTTGGGATCTCGCCGGCTTGCCGATGGCGGGCTGGTCGATCGAAACGTTTGCCGGCATGCCTGAGGTCGGAGCGGTCGTCGTCGCCACCGAACCCGTGTGGCTCGACCGGATGCGAGAACTCTGCAATCGGATCGCCGCACACCGCGACGTGCGCATCGTTGCGGGGGGATCCACGCGCCAGCAGAGCGTGTATCGCGCACTGGCAGCCGTCCCCGCGAACTGCGACGGCGTCTTCGTGCACGACGGAGCCCGCCCGCTGATTCGTGCGCAAGACGTGCGCGCCGGCATGCAAATGGTGCGACCCGGCCGCGGAGCGCTGTTGGCGGCTCCGGTGGTCGACACGGTCAAGGTGGTCGACGAAAACGGCCGCATCGTGCGAACGCTGGATCGCGAACGTTTGCGGGCGGCCCAAACGCCGCAGTTTGCGTGTAGCCACGATTTGCGACGCGCGCACCAACACGCGCTCGAAAACGAATTGCAGGCGACCGACGACGCGATGCTGCTCGAAGCGATCGGGCTCGACGTCTTCGCCGTTGTGGCGAGTGATGAAAACTTCAAGGTCACGGTGCCGGCCGACGCGTCGCGCGCCGCAGCCGTGCTGTCGGAGCGTCGCCGCTCGTGCGGTTAACGCGCGCCGGACACGGTTTCGATGCCCACCCGCTGGTCGAAGGACGCGTGTTGATGCTAGGCGGCGTCCACATTGCGTTCGAACGCGGTGCGCTCGGACATTCGGACGCCGACGTGCTGGCGCACGCGATCTCGGATGCGCTGCTCGGCGCGGCGTGCCTCGGCGACCTCGGCGGAAAATTTCCGGCCGGTGACGAGCGTTGGAAAGATGCCGACTCGATGTTGATGCTGCAATCGTGCGCGCAGGCGTTGCGCAAGGCCGGCTTCGACCCGGTGAACGTGGACGCGACGGTGGTCGTCGATCGTCCGAAGCTCGCGCCGTTCGTCGCCCAAATGCGCGCCAACGTCGCTTCGCGCATCGGCTTGGCCATCGACGACGTGAGCGTAAAAGCAAAAAGCAGCGAGGGCCTGGGCTACACCGGCGACGGTAGCGGCATTTGTGCCTACGCGGTCGTTTCCGTTTTGGCTCCGGATCGTTCGATATGAATCTATCCGCCGAAGATCTGACGGCAGCGATGCAGCGTTGGGGCGTTCTCGAAGAATCGGTTCCGGATGCGGCGCGCCGCTGGATCGATTCGTTCCTGGTTGCGTATGGAGACGGTTTCACGACGGTCGAGCAAGCACGTCCTACGGTCGAAGCGCTGCGTGCCGAAGCGTGCATGATCCCGGCGCTCGAACTCGAGCGGTTGCGCTCCCGCGACGTGCTATTTTTTCTGGATTCGGTCGGTCAATACGTCGATCATCAGGCGGAATTACGCGATCTGCCCCTGGAGCACGACTTGGCGGCGATCGCCGACGAGTTCGGCTTGTCCTTGGCGGACGCACGATCGACCGTGCGCATGGCGCTGACCGGAACGACCGACGGACCGCCGCTGGAACTGCTCTTTCCGCTGCTCGGGCACGACCGGATCCTGATGCGTGTCGGCGCGGTCAATTCCAAGCTGCTGCATGGGCGCGGCCTCAAGCCGATCGAGCGCGGGCCGGACGGCGCGCCGTTCGCGCCGATCCGAGGGCGAGGTGCGCCTTCGGACGCGGAACGGAATCCAGCCGTTGACGGGCCGGGTTAGACTAAATCGAGTATGTCGCAGATTTGGGAGACGCTGCGAGGCGACTTGGAAGCTCCACTCTTGCGCGATCCGGCGGCCCGCGGGCCGCTCGACGTTCTGTTGTCGTATCCGGGGTTCCATGCGGTCGTCGCTCATCGTTTCATATATAGGATACGAAGCGTTCCGGTGTTGCCGCGCTTCCTCTCGCAAATCGTCCGCTTTCTGACCGGCATCGAGATCCATCCGAGCGCGAAGATCGGACACGGCGTTTTTATCGATCACGGCATGGGCGTCGTGATCGGCGAAACCGCCGAGGTCGGTGAGGGGTGCACGATCTATCAGGGCGTCACGTTGGGCGGTACGAGTCTGACGCACGGGAAGCGCCATCCGACCTTGGGGCGCAATGTCGTGGTCGGTGTCAACGCCGCAGTGCTGGGCGCGATCGTTCTCGGCGACAACGTAAAAGTCGGCGGCGGATCGGTCGTCGTCAAAGACGTGCCGGCGAATGCGACGGTCGTGGGCGTCCCGGCGCGCATCGTCGCACAAGATGGCAAGCCCGTGCGAGTTGTTTCGGACCGGCCGCGAGTGGAAATGCCGGATGTGACGATGGACGCGATTTCGAGATTGCAACGCACGGTCGAAACGCTCGAACGGCGGATCGACGAACTCGAAGGAAACGAACGCTCGGATGAAGCTTGGAGCTGGGTAATCTGAAACTCTATAATTCACGGACGCGAACGGTCGAACCGTTCGTGCCGCTCCGCGCCGGCCAAGCCCGGATCTACGTTTGCGGTCTCACGCCGTCGGCGCGGGCGCACCTCGGCCACGCGCGCTCGTTTCTTTTTTTTGACCTGTTGCGGCGGTATCTCACCCATCGCGGGTACGCCGTGACGTACGTGCAAAACGTCACCGACATCGACGATCGAAGCATCGCCGAAGGCAACGCAACCGGCGAAGATTACCACGCAATCATCGATCGCAACTACGCCGATTTTAAAGCGTCGATGCGCAAGCTGGGCGTGATGGAGTTCGATCACGAGCCGTATGCGACGCACTACATCGCCGAGATCCAAGCGGCGATCGAAGGGTTGATCGCGGCGGGGCACGCCTACGTTGCGCGCGACGGAATCTATTACCGAGTGTCGTCGTTCGCCCGCTACGGAGCGCTTTCGAATCGCAACATCGGCGAGCTCGAGGCCGGCGCGCGTGTCGAAGTCGACGAAGCAAAAGACGATCCGCTCGATTTCGCGCTATGGAAATTTGCTAAGCCGCGCGAGCCCAAATGGCCGTTCGCACCGTACGGCGACGGACGTCCCGGATGGCACATCGAGTGCTCGGCGATGTCGCGAGCGCTGCTGGACCCGCAAGGGCTGGGATTCGACATCCACGGCGGCGGAGCCGATTTGATTTTTCCGCATCACGAGAACGAGATCGCGCAGAGCGAACCGTTAATGCCGCATCCGCCGATGGCCAATATGTGGCTGCACGGCGGCCTGTTATTGTTTGAAAACAAGAAGATGTCGAAGTCGTTAGGCAACTACGAACCGCTATCGGACTTGCTCGAACGGCACGATCCGCTAGCCATCCGGTTATCGTTGTTGCAAACCAGTTACTCGAAGGTCAAAAACTTTACCGAAGAGTCCGTCGGTTCGGCGTTGACACCGACCACGACATTGCGCCCCAAGGTCGGATGG
>JBDTKL010000133.1:0-13459 GCA_039935355.1 Candidatus Tumulicola sp. | reverse complement strand
GGCGGCGGAATGCCGGGCGGCGGCGGAATGGGCGGCTACGACATGATGTAGCTCTCCGTTCCGACGGAAGCTTCGAACGGGTCCGGCGTAAGCCGGGCCCGTTTTCTTTTGCGCCGGGTCACCGCGCACGTCGCACGAACGTTGGGCCAGTATGAGGGTTTTGCTGGTCGCGGCTCTGTTGGCCGCGCTTCTGGCTCCGGCAGTGACGATCGCTGGAACAACCGGCGAGCTGACTGGAACCGTAAGACTTTCGTATCCAAACTCGCAGTCTCCGATCGCCGGCGCAACGGTGACTATTACATCGGAAGTCCAAAACGAACGAACAACAACCGACGCGCGCGGTTACTTCTGCTTTGTCTCACTTGCGCCGGGATCGTACGTCGTCAGCGTATCGCGGTACGGTTACGAGACCACAAACAGCACCGTATTGATTAGCGCCGATAATGAATCGTGGCTGACCGTGGAACTGCGTTCGCGGATTGTGCGCGTGGTGGTGGATGGGCCTTGGCTGATGACGAATTTCGTACGGCAGGGCATCGTCTCCGACGTGTACTCGATCCCTGCGGAGTGGCCATTCTACAGCTTCGACGGGCACGACATTTACGCACTGCACTTTATCCCCGGCTTAACGTTCGGTGCCGGCCCGGTGCTTTCGCGGTGATGACTATTCGCATCACAGCATCTATAGCCATCGTTGCCGCGATTATGGCGAACTCTGTTGCCGTGGCCTCGGCAGGCACGACCGGTGCGTTGCGTGGGGTGGTGACCGATCGGCGCCATGCGCCAATTGCCGGCGCGACGGTCGTGGTCACGTCGCCGTCGCAGCGCGAGCAAACGGTGACGGATGCTTCAGGACGTTTCGTTTTTATCTCATTGTCGCCGGCGACGTACGATGTGATCATCTCTGGTGGCGGCTTTCGAACGATCGCGATGCAAGACGTCGCGGTCAGCGCGGACGCGACGACAAGCATTGTCGCGCGGGTTTCGCGGGTGTACTGGCTCATCGACGGAATGCGCGTACGCCCGAAGGCGTCGCTGCTCCAACCCGGGCGGACCGCCGATGCCTACGTTCTTCCTTCATTCTGGCCGCTCTACGACGTTAACGGAACCGGCGTCTACGCTCTGCATTTCATTCCCGGCCTAAGCTTCGGCTCCGCGACCGTGCTCTCGAGGTAGGGCCAGGGTATTTCCCGCACGCGGTCGGAACTACGCCGAATGACGCAGCGTGCCGTCAACGATTTTACGATTCGCGTAGCGACCGTGAACGGGTCGGGAAGCCAATCGGCCAATTTGGCGATCACCAACGCGATCGTCGGGCTCGGCATTCCGGTCGCGCCCAAGAACGTGTTCCCCTCGAACATCGAGGGACTCCCGACGTGGTTCGATATTCGGGTCACCGCCAAAGGCTATAGGTGCCGCACGCGTGACGTCGACGTGCTGGTTTCGCTGAATGCGACGACGTGGGCGACCGACGTGACCGGCGTCAAGCCGGGCGGCGCGATTCTGCACGAAGCCGCCTATGCGGTGGCCGGCGAGACGCTGCGCGACGACGTCGTGTACTACGGAGTGCCGTTCACGCAACTCGCTAAGGAGCACTTCGGCGATCGCGGCGACTTGCGCAAGTATCTCACCAACATGATCTACGTCGGTGCGCTGGCGCAGCTATTGGAGTTGCCGCTGGAAACCGTCGAGGGCGGCCTCCGCGCGCAGTTCAAGAAAAAAACCTCGGCCATCGAATCGAACATGGCGGCGGTCCGGGTCGGCTACGACTACGCGCGCGAACATTTCGAAAAGCGCGACCCATATAAGCTCGAACCGATGACCGGTGCCACCGACAATCTCCTTTTCATGGAAGGCAATCGGGCGTCGGCGCTCGGATGCGTGATGGGCGGTTGCACCGTTTCCGCGTGGTACCCGATCACGCCGTCGTCGTCGCTGGTCGAATATTTCATTCAATATTGCGACCGCTATCGCACCGATGCGGAAACCGGCGAGCGCGCCGTTGCGATCGTCCAAGCCGAAGACGAGTTGGCGGCGGCCGGCATGGTATTTGGCGCCGGTTGGGCCGGGGCGCGTGCGATGACCTCGACGTCGGGGCCTGGAGTGTCGCTGATGGCCGAGTATGCCGGCTTCGGTTACTTTGCCGAAGTGCCGGGAGTGATTTTCGACGTGCAGCGGGCCGGGCCGTCGACCGGCTTGCCGACGCGCACCATGCAGGGCGACGTCGCCTTTGCGTACACGCTGTCGCACGGCGACACCAAACATATCGTGCTCCTGCCGGCCACCGTCGAAGAAGCGTACGAGTTCGCGATGGAGTCGTTCGATTTGGCCGATCGCTTTCAAACGCCCGTGTTCGTGCTATCGGATTTGGATCTCGGCATGAACTCATGGCTCACGCCGCCGTTACACTATCCGACTAAACCGTTCGATCGCGGCAAGGTACTAACGGCCGAAGATCTCAACCGCCTGCCCTCGTGGGGCCGGTATCGCGACGTGGACAATGACGGCATCCCCTATCGCACGCTGCCCGGCACCAAACACAGCGACGCTGGGTTTTTCACACGCGGAACGGGCCACGACGAGGAAGCGCGCTATTCAGAGCTTCCCGACGTTTGGAAGCGTAATCTCGATCGTCTCGTGCGCAAGCACGAATCGGCGCGCATGGCCGTGCCGGCGCCGATTGTCGAGGCATCCGGACGGCGCGTTGCAATTCTCGCATATGGTACGACCCATCACGCCGTGGTCGAGGCACGCGACCGCTTGCACGATGCCGGCATCGACGTCGACTACATCCGCGTTCGAGCGCTGCCGCTGTCTCCCGACGTCGCGACGACGATCGCGCGCTACGACCGCGTCTACGTCGTGGAACAGAACCGCGACGGCCAGCTCTTCGGAATTCTTCGTACCGAACTGCCGACGCATCTGATTCAACGACTGCAATCGGTGCGGCATTATAACGGCGTGCCGATCGACGCGCACGCAATCGTCGACCCGCTGCTCGAAGCCGAACGCCAGCCGGCGGTCGTCGCCGATTAAAGGATCGAAACATGACGGTTAACCTGATCGGGCTCACCCGCGAAGTCTACAAAGGACTGCCGACGACGCTGTGCGCCGGCTGCGGTCACAACTCGATTACCAATCATTTAATCAAGGCGTTGTACGACTACGGATTGGAGCCGCACAAGCTGGCCAAGATGAGCGGCATCGGCTGTTCATCTAAAACGCCGGCGTACTTCGTCGAGCAGGCGCACGGCTTCAACGGATTGCACGGGCGTATGCCGTCGGCCGCAACCGGTGCGAAAGTTGCGAACCGCAATCTCGTCGTCATGGGCATCAGCGGCGACGGCGATACCGCCAGCATCGGACTGGGGCAATATTGCCACATGATTCGACGCAACGTCGACGTCACGTATATCATCGAGAATAATGGCTGCTACGGGCTCACGAAAGGTCAGTTTTCGGCGACCGCCGACGTCGGTTCCACGCAAAAGGGCGGCAAGGTGAACGAGTACGCCACCATCGACGTCTGCGGCCTGGCAATCGAACTTGGCGCGACCTTCGTCGCCCGCTCGTTTTCGGGCGATGGCAAGCAGCTCGTACCCCTGTTGCAAGCGGCCCTTTCGCATCGCGGAACGGCGATCATCGACATCATTAGTCCGTGCGTAACGTTCAACGACCACGAAGGCTCGACCAAGAGCTACGCGTATGTCAAAGATCACGACATCGTGCTGCATACGGCCGATTACATTGCCGGCGGCCGCGAGATCACGGTCGATTACGAACCCGGAACGGTTCGCGACGTCGAGCTCGACGATGGATCGCACGTGCTGCTGCGCAAGCTGGAGGTCGATTACGATCCGACCAACGCCGGTCTGGCGCTTGGCGTCATCCATGAGGCCACCGCGCGCGGCGAGTTCGTCACCGGCCTACTCTACGTCGATACCAACGCTCGCGATCTGTGCGAACGCGAGCGGCTGCCCAAGCGCTCGCTGGTAGAATTCGATGAAGAAGCGCTGCGCATTTCGCGGAGCGACTGGGATGCGCTGATGCGGCCGTAGACGCATCTTGGAAGGAGCCGTTATGCGAATTCTCCGCGCCACATTTCTCACTTCCGTGTTGGCGGCGGTGTGCTGCGCCATCGCGCCGGCAGCCGTTTCGATTCACGCGCCGAAGTGGAGCGCGACCTATGTGGCGGCATACAATCCGCTGTGGAACGGCGGCGTCCCGTATTCCGGCGACTTGAAGCTCAAATTCAACCACGGAATCATCTCCGGAACTTACACGGCGACCTCGGTGAAGCCCGACTCGATGTACGGCCGGCTCGTCAACGTGACAGGCACCGTCTCGAGCGGTAATATCTATCTTGACGTCGGTGGCATGAGTGGATACACCGTACGCGGGAAGCTCGAGAACGACGGAACTATCTCCGGAACCGCGACCAGAAGCGGAAAACAATACAGGTTCCTCGCGAAGATCAAATCATCGCCGTAGCGGCACCGAGTCGCAAAACATGGGTCGCGTTCTTCGTTTTGAGCGCGACCTTCTTTATGTTGCTGGTCGATTTCTCGATCGTGTCGATCGCGTTGCCGACGATCGAAACCGAACTTCATATGAGCGCTAGTCAAGGACAATGGATCGTCAGTACCTACGCGATCTTCCTGGCGGGCTTTTTGATGCTGACCGGACGGTGCGCCGACTTGTACGGCCGCTACCATTTTTTTATCATCGGCCTCGCGATCTTTACCGTCGCGTCGCTGCTCGGCGGTCTCGCGCACGACGGGACGTTCTTGATCGCGATGCGGGGTTTGCAAGGCCTCGGCGCTGCGATGGTCAACCCGGCCGCGCTGGCGATCGTGTTGTCGATGTTTCCGGCCGGCCCCATGCGTTCGCGAGCGATCGCAATGTGGGGAACGATCGGCAGTAGCGGCATCGCGGCCGGGATGTTGTTCGGTGGAATTTTAGTGCAATTTCTCGGCTGGAGATCCGTCTTTTTCGTCAACATTCCGTTTGCTGTAGCCGTCTTCGTACTCGTCCGAACGTACGTGCCGTGCGACACTCCCCAGCGCAGTTCGTCGCGTCTCGACGTCGCGGGTGCGCTGACGTTGACGGCGGCGCTCCTCACGTTCGTGTATACGATCGAGGCGATTCCTCAACGAGGGTGGACGTCGATTGCCACCGGCGCCGGCATCTTCGTGACGATCGCGCTATTGGTGTTGCTTATCCAAATCGAGCGCCGGGCGGCCGAGCCGATTTTACCGGCGCGCCTTTTTTGCTATCCCGACTTACTATCGGGTGCGGCGGTCATACTGTTGCAGCCGATGTCGTATGCCGGCGTGCTGGTCTTTACGTCGATGTACGCCCAACGCGTTGCCGGGTATAGCGCTCTCGACGCCGGTCTTGCCTTCTTGCCGTCGTCGGTGCTGGCGTCATTCGTTGCGGCTCCATTGACGATGCCGATCGTGCGCCGCATCGGCGTCCGCGCCATGGGCTTCATCGCAAGCGCGGTGATGGTTGCGGGCGAAGCGATCCTGCTGTTCCTCCATCCACCCACCCCGTACTGGTACGGCCTGCTTCCAGCCACCGTAATCGGCGGATTCGGCGGAATGCTTGCCTATCAGAGCGGCATGATCGCCGGCCTCGGCCACGTCGACGATGCCGACGAAGGCAGCGCTTCGGCCGCACTGAGTTTTGCGCTGCAGCTGGGAATCGGTTTCGGCGTCGCACTCGGCGCGTCGGCGCAAGAGCTGCGCGCCAGTGCGTTGTTGCACGCCGGCGCAACGTCGGCGGATGCCCTCGCCGGTGGTCTGATCGCGGCCTTTTGGGTGTGCGTCGCGGCAGGCGTCGTCACGCTGGTGTCGATTGCCGGCATCCGGCACGGGGCTACCGCCGAGCTTCCATTGCGGCACTTTCTGCCGCTTGGGAAGCTGCACCATCGCGTCACATCTAGGACGACTTGACGCGACGCTCTTATTCGATGCGCAGCGGCGCGTGCTCGACTTCTTGGTCTCCGGGCGTATTTCGCGCGATAATGTCCAACTGATAGGTGTGCCGTCGCGACAAGGGCGGCAGTTCTAAAAACAGCGTGTGAAACCGGAACAGGCCCGGGCCCACGTGCTCGCAGTTGATCGAGAACGCTGCGGTTCGAATCTCGACGGAAGCCACGTTCGTATCGGCAACCACCGATCCGTCGAGCCACATGCCGGGATGAAGCGTCAACGTGGAAAGCCACACGCGCAACATATGCGGCGGTGCGTTGGGGGTTCGTACGACAGCCGAGGGCCATGCGCGCGGTTGGCGGGCTGCAACGACGACGTTGGACGGTACGGCAATGGGTGAACCGCCGCAACCAACAAGCGCGATGCAACATGCAACCACGACAGGCCACGGCAGGTGTTTTGTGGCGAGCCGAAACATGAGGTGAGCCTTGCGATTTTCTTAATGGGGACGTCCCTGGCCTTGTTTACCACCCCAAAGGAGTCTATCGACTCTCGTCCCGGCGTGCCCACACGCTTGGACTGGCACATAACGATAGCAGCCGTTTGGATGATGACCGGCCTGTTTATCGACGCGCATCAGCACCTGTTTGAAACGATCGACACGTTTCTCAACCCCTGGCACGTCACGTTGTACAGCGGAGCGATCGCGGCAGCGGTCATCCTAATGCTCGAAATTCGCCGGAACCAGAAGCTTGGTCGCACTTTTCGGGCGGCTATCCCGCTCGGTTATACGCAAAGCGTGGTAGGTGCCGCCTGCTTGATTCTCGGCGGTGCGTTGGACGCGGTGTGGCACTCTGTGTTCGGCTTCGAGCACCAGCTCGATCTTTTGTTGAGCCCGCCGCACCTAGTCTTACTAACGGGATTGTTCTTCTTGGTGACCGGCCCGGTTCGCAGCGGGCTGGCCAGGCCGAATGCCGCGAACTTGGTCGACGAGTTGCCGATGCTCGTTTCGCTCGGCGTCGCTTTCGAAGTCGTGCAGTTCGTTACACAGTTCGGATTTTATCCCGAGGCACTGCTGCGCGACCATCCGCTTTCGCAACAGCAGTTCATCCATCAACAATTCGTGTTGTCGGTGATGCTGTTCTACAAGCAGTCTACCGAGATTTTGACGGTCATCTGGCAAAGTGCGGTTTTGGCTGCTGCGACGATCTACATGTGCAGCCGCAAACAACTGCATCCCGGTGCGTTGATCGTGCTGTGCGTCGCCGAAAAATGTTGGATCGGTGGCGAATTGTCGACCGATGCCGGCGAGTTCGTATTGATCCTGCTCGCCTCGATCGTCGCCGGTGCCGCGGGCGATGCGATCGTCGCGAAATATCGCCCGTCGGTCGTGCGAGCCTGCGCTTTGCGCTGGTTCGGCGGGGTCGTGCCGGCAACGTATCTGGCGGCGTACTTTCTGTTCGCCTTCCCGATGTTCGGCGGAACGTGGTGGGATGCGAGTTTTACCTTCGGATGCATCGCGCTGGCCGGGATCGCGGGCGTCTGCGTGGCGCAACTCTTCATAGCCGGATATCAATCGCGCCCCGGCGCTGCGTGAAGAAGCTGCATCCGGTCGCCTACGTGGCGGCCGTGGCGACGCTGCTGCTGCACGTCGCATTCAACCACCGCTACGGATACTACCGAGACGAACTGTACTTCATCGACTGTGCTCGCCATCTGTCGTGGGGATACGTCGATCAGCCGCCGTTTGCGCCGTTCGTAGCGTGGTTGTCGGCACCGGCCGGCTATGCGGTGTGGGCGCTGCGATTGCCGCCGGCAATCTTTGCCGGCGTCACCGTCTTGCTGGCGTGCGCGGTCGCACGCGAGTTGCGCGGTGGTGCGTACGCGCAACTGTTGACTGCTATCGGAACCGCGCTCGCTCCAGGGTTACTCGGTCTCGGGTACGGACTGTCGACCGAGCTGCTTTCGCCGGCGGCATGGACCGCGCTCGCATATTGCACGCTGCGCGTAGTACGGACGCGCGACGGGCGATGGTATATTGCGATGGCATTGATCGTCGCGGTGGCGTTCTACGCCAAGTATTCGATCGTTGCGTGCGCGCTCGCCCTCGCTCTCGGGTTACTGCTTACCGGAAAAGCGTACGTGCTGCGGTCGCGTTGGCTCGCCCTCGGCGCGTTGCTGACCGTCGTGCTCGTGTGGCCGAACGTCTGGTGGCAATTATCGCACCATATTCCGATGCTTGGCGTGATCGCCGGCGATCGTGCGAACCGCCACGCGCTGGCCAACGGAATAGCCGACGAATCGTCCGGAATGGCCCGCAACGCATTGTTTTTGGCGATCGGGCAGATTCTCTATCTCAACGCATTGCTCGCGCCGCTGTGGATCGCCGGTGTCGTCGCGTCCGCGCGTGGGCGTCTCGGCGACGACGCGCGTTTCGTAGCGGTCGCATACGGCGTGTTGTTTGCAATCGCGGTCGTCAGCGTCGGGCGTCCATATTATATCTTCGGCATCTATCCAACGTTATTCGCTGCAGGCGGCGTAGCCGTCGAACGCTGGTTAGCCCCACATCCGCGTCGTCGTGCGGCCCTCGCAGCGGCGGCCTTCATCGTCGCGGCGTTGTTCGTTCCGATCGCGCTTCCGATCTTGTCGTTGCCCGCCTATATGCAGTACGAATCGTTGATCGGTGTGAGCCGCATCGGCGATTCGATCGCGCACGACGGACGCAGGCGGTTGATGAATCCGCTCTACGCCGATCAGCTGGGATGGAAAGCGATGGTGGAGACCGTCGCGCTTGCCTATCGATCGATACCGCAGCCGCAGCGCGCGCAGACGGCGATCTTCGCGGACCGGTATGCCTATGCCGGCGCGTTAAATCGCTACGGACCCAACTACGGGTTACCGGTCGCGATTAGCCCGAACAATCAATATTACGTCTGGGGCGTTCGAGGATATTCCGGCGCGTCTGTACTGGCCGTCGGTGCGACGGATTATCCGCTCCTCGTACGCGCGTTCGGAAGCGTGCGGCAAATTGCCGTCTATCGCAACGATTTTCGCTGGGTTCTTGAAGGGCCGCTTCCGATCTACCTGTGCACGCATCCACACGCGCCGCTGGAGCAGATGTGGCCCTCGTTTAAGTACTACGGCCTGTAATGCAAGGCGCTACGAGCCGGGGAGGACCGGCTTTCCGCACCAAGTAAACGGGCCGTATGGAAAACGTGCATGCCGAGCGTTCGGCGGGCTGGTCGATTCTTAGTTTCGTCGCGCTGATCCTCATAGCGACCGTGGTGACGAGCCCGCTCCCGTCGCCGACCTTGAGAGCGACGGACATCGGTCTGCTGCTCGACCTTCATCGACCCACGCTGCTCCTGGGCGCGTGGTTGATGTTTCCGGCGGCCGGATTCTTCTTGTGGTTCATCGTCGGTCTTCGGACGTATCTGTCGCACGCACCCGGACGGCAAGAGGGGCTCTCGATGTTCGCGCTGGTTGCCGGCGTCGTGATGATCTGTCTATCGATCGTCGCGGCGTGCTTGGAAACGACGGTGGCGTACTCCGCTGCGGACGTTTTTCAATCCTTTGGTATGGCCGCCGTATACGATACGTTCGTGTTCTTGCAAGGCGGATTAGCCTACGGGCCGGCTGCGATCTTTACGTTCGCAGTTGCGCACAGTATGCGCCGGCATGATTCCGCGCCCGAGTGGCTCGTATGGATCGGCTACGTGGCTGCGGCTGGAAACGGCATCGCGACGTTATCGATTTTCTTCCGGGAAGGATTCATGTCGCCGAGCAGCACCGGCCCGGGAATCTTCGGCGCGCTGCCGACCGCGGTTTTTCTGGTTGCGATCGGCCTCGAACTGATCAAGCGCCGTCCGGTTCAAGCGACCGCGGCAATCGTTCCACCACAATAGCCGACAGCGTTTCTTCGCTGCGGCGCAGCGCGGCGTTTTCGCTTTGCAGCGATGCCACCCGATCGCGCAGCGCCTTGGTCGCAAGGTGATCGTAGGCCAATGCGGCGCCGGCCGCCAGCTGACGTAAGCCAGCGCGCTCGTCGGGGTCTATGTCTTCGCCGCTGGAGTGCGCCCCGTATAGCGCTATCGCGTGTAGGCGGCGTCCGACAACGATTGGAATCGCATAGATCGGTTGGCGCGCACCCTTTGGAACGTCGTGCCTTGGCCAACGTAAATCCGAAAGATCGCTGGCCTGTAATTCGGCGCGCATGCGAACCACAAGATGATCGTCGCCGTCCAACGTAGCCGCGCTGCCGTCGTCCCATCCGACGGCGCGCCGGCGAACGAACGACGCATTGCGGGGATCTTCGGCGAACACGGCCGCCGATGCTAGACCGAACGCGTCGGCAGGTTCGTTCGCGAGCATCTCTTCGACGATCTCGGTGGAGTTTGCAAACGCGACGTTGTGCGCCGTCCGCGCGACGCGCGCCTCAGCGATGTGCCTCCGGCGGAACAGTACGACGTCGATGAAATAGTCGAGGCGCCCGTGAAGTGCGTTCAGCGATAACCCCAGCGCGATCGCCGAAAGAATCTCGAGAACGGTCGCCAGTCCGCCGCGTTCGAGCAACTTTCCAAACAAATATTCGATCAGCGAGAAGATGCTGACGGCGACGATCGTCAACGTTCCGTACACGAGCGTGCGGCCGATAAAGAAATTGACGTCGATGACGCGGTGGCGAACCACGCCATATGCAACCGACGCGGCTAGGAACGCGGCCGATCCGGCGAACGCGAAATAGGTGGCGAGCAAGATCGTCGCGTTGCTGGTGCCCACTTCGCCGAACTGTTGCGCCATCGCGCTGGCGATCATCAGCACCATCGCGGCCAAAGCCGGCGCGAGGCGGCTGCGCAGATTTCGATCGCTGCGTGCGTAGGTGGCTACGATCGCGATGAGTGCTAATGCGTTGGGCACGATCGGGGCGAGATAGTCTTGCGAAACGAGCAGCCAATGCGGCGGCGGCGCGGAGGCCAGCCAAATGGCGTAATCGGTGCCGATATAGATCGACGCGGCGGCTAGGCCCGCCGGAGCCGCCAACTTGTCGATCCAGCGTGCGATGCCGGCCGGTTCGTCGGCTGGAAAACGGCTGGCGAACGCGATCGTTCCATACGACTGCAAACCGTATAGCAGCGCGATAAAGATCGCGTACGACAACCCCAGCACGAGCGGTGCGTGTTGCGCCCATAAAAATGCGGCTTCGGGCAGTACGAGTGGCGGCACGACCAAGGCGAAGCCCCACGTCATGCGGTTCGGACGCATCAAGACGAGCGCGAGGCTCACCGCGCCCAAACAGAATCCAGCGAATGCGAACGAAAGATCCGCTGCGCCGTAGAGACGCGGCAGCGGCGCCGGCATCAAGTGCACGGTTCGAACGCTCGATCCGTGCCGGAGATCGAGCGTCAATGGCGTGTCGGGCGACATCGTTGAGTTGAGGATCGCGTTCATGCGTCCTGGAAGCGCTAAATGTTCGTACGAGATGCGATCGCCGGGGACGATGCCTGCGCGTGAGGCCGGCAGCCCCGGCTCGACCGCGATGACCGTTATTCCGTCCGGTCCGATATTATAACCGTATTCGCCGACGCTCTGGTCGAAGGTCGCCAGCGTCGCGACGATCGACCCAAGTTCGAAAAGGCCCAACAAAATTACGAGCGTTATACGCACGAAGCGCTTCACGATGTCGCGGTCCGGCGCCGGTTGACGGCGCGAAACATTGCGTACACCGCCATGCCGCCGCTCTGCGACACCAGCAGCAGCGTCCATCCATACAGGAAGCCGATCGATGGATGAAACGCATCGCACATGTAGGCGTACAAGCCGCCATCGCGTGGCCGTCGCGACGCCAACTCGGCGAACAGACCGCCGTCCAACAATGCGATTGCGCCACCGGCAACCCATGCGACTAAAATACCGCCGGTCGACGGCACGTAGCGTGCGACGACCGACGGATTCATGAAGATTCCGGAGCCGACGATGCCGCCCATGACGATGAGCGCGGCATCGCGTGTCCCTAGTCGCCGGAGCAGTGTAGGCAAGAGTGCGGCCTTAGTGACCGCTCGACGAACCCCTTGCTACGCCGAGCCGCTATTCGTAGTCCGGTGCCCGTTCGTTGGCGGCGCGCGTCAAAAAGAACGCTGCCTTCTGCGGAGCTTGAATCGGCACGAACTTTCGCGGTTTCTGGTTGAAGTCGAAGCAGTCGCCGGCCACCGATGTCGCGCGCGTGTCGGAGTCCGCCATCCGCGGAAGTCCGAAAAGGTCTTCGGTGAACTTCAAGATGCTGCCGTGTTCGTATTGCACCTTAGAAACGAAGTTGCGTTTGGCATACGGTGAGATGACGAGCAGCGGCGTACGGAAACCGAGTCCGTCGTAATCGATCATCGGCGGCGGCACGTGGTCGTACAGCCCACCCCAGTCGTCCCAAAAGACGAAAATCGCGGTGGAATCCCAGTACTTGCTTTCGCCGATCGCATTTACCACCGACGTTACCCAGGCCGGTCCGAGGCCGCCGCCGCACGCGCTGTGGTCCGATGTTTCGCAGGTCGGCGTGACCCACGTCACACTGGCAAGTTTGCCGGCGGGCACGTCGGTAAGAATCGCTTTTTTGCGGCGTAATGACGTTGGCCCAGTCCTTGCCGTACCGAATATGTTTGATGGCTTGATATCCCGACCAGTAACCGCCCATCGGTTGCGCGATCTTGCTCGAGTAGAAACGCCACGTGAGGCCGCCTGCATCGAGTTCGTCACCTAGCGTCGTGTAATCGAAGCACGGCTTTTGTGTCGCTCCGTATGTACGAGCCTGCGTCAGCGTTTCGACTTGTCCGTTTCCGGCGCAACCCCATTCGCCTTGATTGGGACGTCGACGCTCGACGCCGCCTGCTCGGCGATGACGTACTGGTGTGACGCAAAACTTTCGTCCACTTGCGACGTGTGGAAGTCGTCACTGAGTACCCATTCGTTTGCCATGTCCCAATGTGGTTTGGATTCACTGTGCGGAACGTAGACGTATTCCGGGTTTTGTGGGCCTCCGTACGAGCCTTCCTTGTCGAACCCGTCCATCTTACATTGCGTTCCGGGAAGTTTTCCGGTGCCGTCGCACGCGTCGAACATCGCCGCAGCCGAATGGTTGATGATATATCTCAGCTTTAAGCTGGCCGGCGCCAGTTTGATCGTTTCGCCTTTGGAGTTCTTACCTTCCGACCGCGTGTCGGCGCCCGGATATCCCTAAAACAGGTTTTCGATCGTACGGTTTTCTTGAACGATGATGACGACGTGTTGAATTTTGTTCGCGCCGGGGGCCGCGTTGCGTTGCGTCTGCGGAGCGAACGAACTACTATGCGACGACGTCGCGCCGGACGAGCACGCCGGCCAGCAACGCGGTGCAGGCGATGAATATCGGTTGCGACGATGGCCTCATGATCGGAGAATCTCCCTCAAAGAGCCAGGCGCGTACGTCGAGCCGTGCCTTGCCAGTATGTTCGGCGCGTACGTAAAAAGCAACGGCCCGCGCGAGCGAGCCGTTGCCA
>JBDTKL010000132.1:0-4066 GCA_039935355.1 Candidatus Tumulicola sp. | reverse complement strand
TATGCGTCGCTTTGATACCAGTCGCCCCACGCCCATGCCGGCGCTTGCGCCGTGACCTTCGATTCAAATGTGTTGATAAACAGCGGCACGCGCGAACCAACCACCGACTGCACCGTCGAGTGTAACCAGCCGACGTAAGCGTGCCAATGTGGCGCCGGCCATGTGTCGTTGTCGATGTACGCACCTTGATCGTCGTCCAACGCAATCGAGATAACGTCGCGCGAATACGGCGCCGCAAATGATAGCACTTCCCGCAGCCATTTCGCCGACGAGCGCAAATGCGTCGCGTTCGCCAACCATTCGGCGCCGGCGGCATCCGCATGCGCGTTCTGCAACGTCGCCGTCGCCGGATAGCGGCCCTCGTACACGTCGTGCGCGGGCATAGTATATTCGGGCCGCAGCAACAACCAATCCGGATACCCACCATTGCGCCACTCGTTGCGAATCACCGGTCCAGGACGCAGCACGACCTTGAATCCGAACTGATGCGCGATGGTAAGAACGGTGCGTAAGTCGCGCTGCGGATCGGTCGCACCCGTAAAATCCGGCGGAGAAGCGCCATCCGGCTGGTGCCAGTTCCACGGAACGTACAGATCCAGCGTGTTGATTCCCATTTGACGATAATCTGCCATCGCACCGTGCCACTGTCGCCGTGGAATGCGCGGGTAGAAGAATGCCGCGCCATACACGAAAAACGGCCGGCCATCGACCGTGAACACCGGATAACCATTCGTATGCCGGATCGCCGACGTATTCCACACCCCCCAGCCGCCCTCGGCTGCCACAGCTCGAAACGGCGAACTGCAGAAGAAGAGCGCAAAACACGTCGCCGCCAAAAACGGCCACCAGCGTCGCACTCGCGCCAGCCACAAAAACACCAGCGCGCCCGCGACCAGCCAGCCGACGCCCAACAGAATCGCCTGCGTGCCGGTGTAGACGAACGCCAAGCCCCATCCGACCAGGGCCACCAACGCCGGCAATGGATATAACGGCATGCGAAACGGCGCCCGCTCGCGTCTCGCCCGCAACACGAAGAGCGCTGCGATCTGCGCGATGCCTTGAATCAACACGATGCCCGCCGTCAAGACGGCGATGACTTGATCCAATGTTAAAAAGCACGCCGCCAACGACAATCCGCCGACCGCAAACAGCGCCACGTGCGGAATATCTAAGCGCGGATGCAAGCGCGCAAACGGCGCCAAGAACGCCCCGTCGCGCGCCGCCGCAAACGCGATGCGCGAAAAGCCCAACAAATTGCCGTACAACGACGCGAACGCCGTCACCAGCACTAACACCGTCACGACCAGTGCTGCCGGCCTTCCCCACGCATGCTCGACGACCAAGGATCCGACGTATTGCGACTCCGCCGTCGGCTGCCCGTCCTTGCCCAACAACGACTGCCACGGAATCGCGCCCAGCACGCCGATCTGCAACAATACGTACAATGCCGCCACCACGACGATCGACAACAGAATCGCCATCGGAATCGTTCGATTCGGCTGCCGCACTTCGTCGCCCAACAACGCCGCATCCGCGTAGCCGACGTAGTCGTAGAGCGTCACGAACAACGCGCTGCCGAATCCCGCCAACAACCCGAGGTTGAAATGCACCGCAGGTGCCACGCGCGCCGCGTGCGCCGCACTGCCGCCATGCAACGCCGGATGCGCGAATGCCGCCGCGATGACCAGCACCAGCGTCAACACCGCCGCGCCCGCAAGCACGGTTGCCAGCGCTGCCACGCGCGAAGTGCGCCGATACAACGCCAAAATCGTGATAACGCCGGCCCCGACCGCAATTCCGTCGTGCAACGCGACGTTGCTCGCGGCGGGCGGATACAAATACGCTGCGTAATTCGCAAAGCCGATGTAGCCGCTAGCCAGCAAACACGGCGCATACAGCAAAAATTGCCAATTGAACAAAAACGCCAGTGCGCGACCCAGCCGCTTTTCGCCGAAAATCTCGCGCAGATAGACATACGTGCCGCCCGAGCCCGGATAACGCGACGACAGCTCCGCCCACACCAAACCATCGCAGAGCGCGACGACCGCGCCGGCAATCCATCCGACGAGGGCCAGCGGGCCGCCCAGCGCCGCGATGACGAGCGGAATCGTCACGAGCGGACCGATGCCGATCATCGTGATGACGTTGATCGCGACCGCTCCGCGCAGGCCGATAGCGCGCTGCATCCGCCGGGGCTTCGGTAAGGTAGAAGTGGGACCTGGCGGCGAAAGCTCGCGCATGGCGCAACAAACTCCGTGGGCACGACTACTTCGCGTGCGAGGCGACGTTCGAATCGACTTTGTGGCGAGCGAAGCGCTCGCCAACAATCCCCTCGGCGATCCATCGGAGCGCCCTGTCGGGATCTATCTACCGCCCGGATACGACGCGAGCGCCGAGAAGCGCTATCCCGTGCTGTATGTGTTGCACGGTTACACCGGCGACGCCGCCGCGCTCGTCTCTGCGCGGCCGTGGGAAACCAACGTCTTCCAATGGGCCGACCGACTGATTGCGGACGAAAAAATGCCGCCGGCGATCGTGGCCGTGGTCGACGGTTTCACGCGCCTCGGCGGCTCGCAATATGTCGACTCGATTCACAACGGTAACTACGCTACCTACACGGTGCGCGACGTCATCGGCCACATCGATGCGAACTACAACACGATAGCGCGCGAAGGCGGCCGAGCCGTACTCGGAAAATCATCCGGCGGTTTCGGTGCCCTGCATCTGACGATGGACTATCCGGGCGTGTTCTGCGCGTTCGCATCGCACAGCGGCGATTCGTATTTTCCGTACGCGCATCCGAGCGCATTTCCCAGCGTGCAGCGCACGCTCGAAGCGCACGGCGGCGACATCGAAACGTTCGTCAAGGCGTTCGAAGCCAAGAACAAGCGGCCGATGGCCGAATATACCACGATGGAAATGCTCGGGTACGCTGCCGCCTATTCACCCCGCAGCGCCAAAGCGTTCGACCTCGATCTCCCGTTCGACCGCAAAACCGGCCAAATCGATAGCGCCGTATTCGATCGCTGGCTGACGTTCGACCCGGCCGAAAAAGCGCCAAAACGCCGCGCCGAGCTCGAGCGCCTGCGCCTGCGCTTTATCGACTGCGGCCGCCGCGACGAGTATGGACTCGATATCGGCGCTCGAGTCGTTACCGAACGCATACGGGCGCTTGGCCTCGACGTTCGCCACGAGGAATTCGACGACGACCACCGCAACGTCGGTTATCGTTACGCCGTCTCGCTGCCAGCACTCGCCGCAGTTATGGATACCGAATGAAGAAGTTTATCGCCCTTTTTGTCGTGGCATTGGCCGTGGCACTGTTGCCGCCGATGACGTCGCGTGCGCAAATCCCACCGCCCCCGACGCCCACGCCAAATCCGCTCAACTATACCGACCCGGCGATGCATTTCACGGCACCCGACGACGCCTATTTAGCCGGCCGCCGATATCCGACTGTGGATTCGCTCGGCCAAGACTTGCAGCCGGTCGCGATGTGGGTGCTCCATCCCGGTAAGGAAGACGCGCGTACGATCACCCTCTCGATGGAGTCGTTCGAGGGGGCGCCCAATCAATGGGAAGCGCAGTTCGAAAGCCAGACGCACAGCGGCGGCGGCGACGGCGTGCTCATCCGCAATCGCACGCCAATGTCGCTGCTCAATGGAATGCCCGCGACGTTCGTTGAGATCACGACCGGCAGCGGCTTTACATCGAAGAAAGAATACGCGGTCGTCTGGGCCGACGGCAAACGCGGCATCGTGTTGGCCGAAACCGCACGTCTCGGCGATTCATCCGTCGATGAAGCAAAACGCGTTTTGCACAACGTGAGCGCGACGCGTTACCCGGAAGAGCAACCCTAAAGGTAACGATCCGGCTCGACGAGTGCTAACGACGACAGAGCGAAACGCACTGTCGCGCGTATCAATGCTGCGGGGTGGCTGGTGCGGGCGACAGCGTGATGTCGAGTTCGTAGGGTTTGCTGGGTTCGATGTTGGCGCTCGAGTTGACGACGGTATATCCGGTGGCTTGCACCGTGTAATCGGTGAGGCCGCTTGGGACGGCGGTG
>JBDTKL010000131.1:0-2904 GCA_039935355.1 Candidatus Tumulicola sp. | reverse complement strand
CGATCGCCGGCGAGCCAAGCGGGATCGAACGGTTTGGCAATCTCGAACGGACCGCCGCGCGCAGCTTTTGTATAGCCCGTCGCGACGCTCGGCGAAATGCCGGTGTCGCCCGCCAAAAACGTGTGTTCCATTACTAGCGGTACGAAAATTCGCTGTTGCAGAAAATCGGAGAGCGGCTCGCCCGAAACGTTCTCGACGATCATGCCCGCGAGCAGAAAATTCAGCGGATTATCGGCGTAGACGCTGCCCGGCGGGGCAGCTGGTTTCAACTGATCGACTGCCGCGATCAGATCGGCCGCGCGAACGGACCGGGTGAAATCGTCGAGCGGCGCCGTCAAGCCGCTGGGTGCGGGAAGGCCGGAGGTTTGCGTGAGCAGCTGGCCGAGGTTCACATCGGCCGCAACATGCAGTGCCGCCGGCACGTACTTGCCGACCTTATCGTCGAGCCGCAGCTTGCCGTCCTGAACCAGCAGCAACACGGCGGCCGCAGTAAACTGGCGTGTGATGCCGGCGGCAAAAAATTCCGTATCGGCCGTGACCTGCTCGTGGTGCGCGATGTTGGCGTAGCCGAACCCGTGCGAGTAGACGAGTGCGCCGCCGCGAACGACGGCGATGGCCATGCCCGGCGTTCTGCCTTCGGCGACCTCGCGCTGGGCCAGCGTCGCGACCCGCGATTCGAACCCGGGTGCGTGGGCCGGCCGGGTCGATGCCGCTTGCGCGGGCATGACAATAGAGCCGGCCAGTATAGCGCCGGCCAGCCATGCAAAAAACGCAAAGGCTCGAAGGTTCATGGCAGAAGGTTTGATGCTAAGCGGCGCATTGCCTCGGAAGGCAACACACCGCTTTGCAGATCAGCCGTCCGGAGCTACTTCCCGACGGCTTGCTTTGCTAGGTTCATAAGCGAGCCAAAAGCGGCGCGGTCCGACACCGCCAGGTCGGCAAGCGCCTTCCGGTTGACGGCGACGCCCGACTTCTTCAGGCCGTTCATGAAGGCCGAGTACGAGAGACCCTCGCTGCGCACGGCCGCGTTGATACGGCTGATCCACAGCGAACGGAACTCACGTTTGCGGACGCGGCGGTCGCGGAACGCGTAGGCCAGCGACTTGAGCAGAGCTTCGTTCGCGACGCGGTAGTTGCGTCGGCGGGCGGCGCGGAAGCCTTTGACCAGCTTCATTACCTTGCGGCGATGCTTGAGACCGTGGACTCCTCGCTTAATTCTTGCCATGACGCAGCCCCCTTATACCAGGTACGGAATCGTCGGCGCCAAGCGCTTCAGATCGCCCTTGAAGGTCGGTTGATCTTTACGGAAGTTGCGTTTGCGCTTACGCGTCTTCTTGCTGAGGATGTGACCGCAGCCGCTAAATTGATGGCGATGGAGAACTTTCCCGGTCCCCGTCACTTTGACGCGTTTGGCCGTTCCCCGGTGAGTTCGTATCTTGGGCACTGGTCTGTTCCTCCAATAGTTCGTGGTCGTCGAGGTCTGCGTCATCGGGCTCTTCCACCGGCTCGGCGTCCTTCTCACGCCCGAGGGGCGAGAACTTCGGTGGTCCGGTGGGCACCGCACGCGGCGCCAGAATCATGAACATGTTCCGCCCCTCGAGGCGGGCTTCGCGTTCGAGCGTTGCTAGCGGAGACATATCTTCCGCCATTCGATCGAGCAGCCGGCGCCCGAAGCTCGTGTACGTGATCTCGCGTCCGCGAAACATGATCGTCACTTTGATCTTGCTTCCGTCGATCAGCAGGCGCTCTGCCATGCGCGCCTTCGTCTCGTAGTCGTGCGTCTCGATCTTCGGACGCAACTTGACTTCCTTGAGTTCGAAGTGGCGCTGCTTCTTGCGAGCGTCCTTATCTTTCTTCGACTGCTCGTATTTCAGTCGTCCATAGTCGGCGATCTTGCACACCGGCGGCTGGGCGTTGGGCGAGACCTCGATCAGGTCGAGCCCGGCGCCGCGAGCGCGCGCAAGGGCGTCCTCGGTCGCCATGATTCCAAGCTGTTCGCCGTTATCGTCGATCACGCGGACCGAACGAATGCGGATTTGATCGTTGATGCGGAGCGGTCGTGCTATGGCATATCTCCAGAAAAAAGAAAAAAGGGCGTTGCCTCGGCAACTCCCCACCACGCGAAAGCCGGCCGGCGACTTCCTCGAGTGAAGACCGGATCGCCCTTGGGCATCCGGTGAGCGGAACGGCTAGGCCGTGGACCGCTGCTTCGGCTCGCAGATGATATCACGCCGCCTGGGGGTAGTGTCAACGTCGCGAATCGCGCCAAGCTAGATCTTCCCGGCCCGGGTATGGTCGCGCCAGAAGCAGTACGCCATCGCATTGCTGAAGGCGAACGGGTGGTTCGGCAGTCGCTTCCGGGCCGAAAGAGTCGGCTGACGCCGGCCGCGTTGGAGGCGCTATTGGCCATACTGGCAAGCGTCCGCCGGCGGAGAAAAGCTGCTGCCTTAGGGAGACGTGGGTTCGAAGTCTCGGTACGGAAGCGGCTGAGAGTAGTCGTACGGTAAACCGTACACGGTCGGGATCCGAGCAAAATTGTAATACGGCGGTGGCGACGCGATCAGCCATTCTAGCGTGCGGGCGCCCCACGGATTTGCGCCGGATTTCTTGCCGTACCGTACGCTCCAGACGAGGTTCGCAAAAAACAACAGCACGCCGACGCCCATAACGTACGAGGAGATCGACGAAAACCGATTCCAAAACTCGAACTGCGGATCGTACGTGGCCACCCACCGCGGCATGCCCATCACGCCGAGCCAATGCTGGGGGAGAAACGTGCCGTTAAAGCCGAGAAAGAATAACGCGAAGTGCCACTTGCCAATCGTTTCATTCAGCATGCGACCCGACATTTTCGGAAACCAATAATACATGCCGGCGAAGATGCCCATCATGCTTCCGCCGACC
>JBDTKL010000130.1:0-2910 GCA_039935355.1 Candidatus Tumulicola sp. | reverse complement strand
GCTGGCATCGAGCAGCGAGTAGCTGTTCGCGACGAGATGATACGGCGGCGGTTGCGTGATGGTGCCGTTGGCTCCGGTCACGGCTCGCACCGGACCGAACGATCCCATGCGTAGCCAAATCGTCGAGCTTCCCGGGCCGCCGTTGTAGAAAAACGTCACCGGGCGCTTGGGCGTATCGACTCCGTCGCGCGTGTATGCGGTGTAGAACATCGTCGCCGTCGGGTGGTTGTCGCTATCGCGTAACACGATCGTTCCGGCGCGCGCGGTGTACGGAATCGTTTTACCGCTTAAGACGATCGAATGATGGGTGACCGCATCGGGGATCACGTAACCCGACGGCATCGAAACCGGCGCGGACGATTGGGTAGCCGGGCGGGTGTGCCGCACCGCCCCGAGCGTCGCGACCAGCGCCAGCAGCGCGGCCGCATATTTGCGTACCATCATGACGCCGGCCTCAGCGCGGCTGCGTACCAACGTTCGAGATCGTCGTGCATCTGCGTCAGCACGGACGGCACCAAATACATCATATGTCCGCTGGGATAGTAGCCATACGTAACGTTGCGTTGTAAGCTCGGGCCGATTCCGAGATGGTTCAAGGTGAACTCCGTTGCGAAATACGGCGTCGCGAAATCGTAGTAGCCGTTGGCTGAGAAAATCTGCAAATGCGGATCGAACGTCATCGCGTGCGCCAGATCGGGCGAGACGTCGGTCACCTGATTGCCGTTATGTTTGTGATCCCATCCGCCGCCATCTTGTATAATGTCGTAGGCGTTCGAACGGTACAGCAGCGGCGTGCGATACGCCAACTGTCCGCGCAGATAGTCGTTGACGGCTGCGGTAAACGGCCCGTTGATCGCGGCCTCGGTTGGATCGTCGTCGGCGCTATCGGCCAGGCCGTCGAGCGTGTCCATCGAGAAGCGCGAATCGAGCCGTCCGACTATGACGCCTTGACCGCGCAGCAGTTCGGCTTGGAAGCGTGGATACGGTACGCGTAAATTCGAGTTGCGAATAAACGCTTCCGGCAGGCCAGTGTACTGATGTAGCTTGGCGACCACGTCGTTGTACGTTCCGGCGTCGAGCGTCGAGCCGCGCGCCAGCGCGTCGGAGTATTCACCCAAGGCGAACTGTTGGACTGCCGGGAGCAATGCATCGAGCGAAGCCGGCGCATTTGGCAACGCGTGATGGTACCACGCGGTCGCCGCCATCGTCGGCAGATAGAAGATGAAATGGCTGTCCGGGCCGCCGATCGCAGCCGCGCTGCTGAGATTATCCAGGCCGAAGTTCAAAATCGACGACTGCAACACGACGCCGTTGAGTGCGATGCCGCCTTGTTCTAACTCGTCGGAAAGCGCGGCCGAACGCGTGGTTCCGTAACTCTCTCCATACAAGAACTTCGGTGAGTTCCAACGGCCGAACGTCGAGACATAGCGTTCCACGAATTGCGCGAACGCATCGACGTCTTTATCGACCCCGAAGAAATCCGACGGTTTGCCCTCCCCCAAGATTCTTCCGAAGCCGGTGGCCGGCATGTCGATAAACACTTCGTCGGTGCGATCGAGCAGCGTGCTCTGGTTCGGGACGATGCGATACGGCGGAGGCCCCGGCATCTGGCCGTTGGGCGTCACCACGCGCATCGGGCCGAACGACCCCATGTGCAACCACATGGTCGAACTTCCAGGACCGCCATTATAAAAGAACGTGACCGGTCGACTGGCCGGTGCTGCGCCGTCGAGCGTGTACGCGACGTAGCTCATCGTTCCGAGCGGCTGCTCTTTCTTATTGTAGATGACGAGCGTTCCGACACGCGCGGTGTAATCGTACGTTTTGGACGCGATCGAGAGACTATGATGCGTGACCGCGTCGGGCACGCTGGGCGCCGTAGGCTCGGGAGAGGCCGTCGCAGATGGATGTGCCGGCGCGGCGCCGGCGCATAACAGCAACGTCAAACCGAGGACGGCGGACGATTTTTGTACGGACATCGGTATCGATTCCGGTTCGGCGCCGGTACCGGCCGTCCTATGCGATCGTTACTTCCAATATCCCCACGCCGGAGACGGCGCTACGCCGGTCACCAGTTCGCTCGGTGAAAGATCGGCAGTGTAGCTGTAGAGATACGCTCCGCCCGGATATTTGAAGACGTCGATCGAGCCGTTGTCGGCGTCGCCGCAGTAGACGCGATTTTCTTGCGGGCCGAGCGGACACCAAATCGACGAACCTTCGATCGGCGACGTCGTCGGCGAACCGGTGTATGGCGGCGCGAAGACGTCGAGCGTCAGCGCTTCCCAATCGGTGATGATCAGGTTGCCCTTCGAATCGAACGCGGGAACGCCCGGCAAACCGAGGTTGATGCCAGAGAGCACCGTCCCCGGCATCTTACCTTTCGGGAACTCAATGACGTTACCGACGTTCTGCGTCGTAAGGTTCGACACGTACACGTTGCCGAGCCGATCGCTGTTAACGCCGAATAAGCTGTTGAACGTCGGATCGCTCAGCGTGCGTTTGTATTTGCCGGCCGGCGAATACGCCGCGACCGTCGGCGGCCCGCTGTGGTTGTTGATGTTCATCACGTAGACGGTGTTGCTGCGGTCGAAGCCGATGTCGGCCGGCTCGCCGGTGGTATCGTTAATAGTCAACAACGCCGCGCCGCAATTCGGAGCGTACTCGGTGACGGTGTCGGTCACTCCGTTCGGCACCCACAAGTTCTTGTGGTGGTCGACGCGGATTCCGTTGGTCGATTGTGCCGGGACGCACGTGGTAGGCGGCGCGTTCTTCTTGTTATTGATCTTGTCGAACCACAGCACGCTCGAACCGCCGAACTGAGCGACCGCGACGCTGGTCTTCACCGCATCCGGCGCCATGCGCAGCGACGCGCGGCGGAGCCCGTTCGGCAGAAATCCTTGCGGCCACTGC
>JBDTKL010000129.1:0-5729 GCA_039935355.1 Candidatus Tumulicola sp. | reverse complement strand
CCCGCGATCAGCACGCGGACCGTCGTGCCGAGCTTGCGGTCGTGGTAGGCGCGGGTCGCGGCGTTTTGCGCATCGACGAGCCGGCCGAACCGCTCGGTAACCGCGTCGTGCGGCACCTGTTCCCAATTCGCGGCCGGCGTGCCCCGGCGGATCGAATACATAAACGTGAAAGCGTTGGCGAACACGCCGCTGCGTACGTACTCGAGCGTGTGGACGAAATCGGCTTCCGTTTCGCCCGGAAATCCGACGATGATGTCGGTGGTAATCGCCCAATTTGGAAGATACTGCCGGATCGCAGCGACTTTCTCCGCGAACAGCGCCGCCGTATACTTGCGATTCATTCGGCGCAAAACCGGATCGCTGAACGATTGCAGCGGAAGGTGCATGCGCGGATTGCATTGCGGCACGGCGGCCAAATCGCGAATAATCTTGGCGGTGAAATCTTTTGGATGCGGCGAGATGAACGCCAGACGTTCTAGGCCTTCGATGGCTCCAACGGCGCGACAGAGATCGCCGAAGTCGGCGCCGCGAACCGGATCGTTCCAGGCGTTGACCGTCTGGCCGACCAGCATCACCTCACGCGCGCCGTCTGCGACTCGCGCTTCTACATCGCGCAGCACGTCGGCCATCGGGCGGTGATCGAAGCGGCCGCGGACGTGCGGCACGATGCAGAACGTGCAGTAATACGAACAGCCACGCTGCACGTTCACGAACGCACGAAGATGTGAGAACGGGCCGGCGACCGCATCCGGGGTTCCACCGAGCGCGACCGCGAGCTCGTTAGCGGCCGATGGTCCGCCGGACTCGCGATCGAAATCCGGCTCCCAGTCGACGAGGCGGTCGCCCAACTCGCGCAACTGGCGCGTGCCGAACACCGCATCGACGTGTGGCGCCAGCGACTGCATGCGATCGCGATCCTGCTCGGCCAAACAGCCCATGACGACCAGGCGCACCGACGGATCGGCGTCTTTGAGCACTTTGAAATGATTCATTCGGCCGTAGGCGCGCCGCTCGGCGTTATCGCGAACCGTGCACGTGTTGAGCACCAGCACGTCGGCATCTTCGGGCGACGTCACGATGGCATAGCCGGCCGACGTCGCGCGATCCGCCACGTACTGCGAATCGGCTTCATTCATCTGACAGCCGAACGTCTCGATATAAATGCTCGCCATGGGTCACCAGCGTGGTTCGCTTTGTCCGCAAGGTGTTCCGGCCCATGGTTTTGCTCGGTCGCTGCGAAGCTAACGGCCGTGGAAGCTGCTAGTGACTCAGGCCAAGAGAGCGCCGCCCTTCGTCCGGCCATCGTCGCGATCGTCGGGCGTCCCAACGTCGGCAAGAGCGCCTTATTCAACCGGCTCGTCGGCCAGCGCTTAGCGATCGTCGAAGATACCGCGGGCGTAACGCGCGACCGTTTGTACGCGATTTGCGACTGGCGCGGCCGCACGTTCGGCCTGGTCGATACGGCGGGAATCGATCCGGAAGCCGACTCCGTACACGGCGATGCGCTCGGAGCGGCCGCCCGGCGCCAAGCCGAGGCCGCCGCCTCGGAAGCCGACGTGGTCGTGTTCGTCGTCGATGCGATGGCCGGACGGCATCCGCTCGACGATGAAGTGGCCTCGATTCTGCGGCGTGGGCACCGCAAAGTGGTGCTGGCCGCCAATAAATCGGAGTCGCCGGCTGCGGCAGCCTCGGCGATAGCCGAGTTTTCGCGTTTGGGGTTCGGCGAGCCGGTGACCGTGTCGGCACTGCATGGCGAAGGCTCCGGCGATTTGCTCGACATGGTGGTGGAGGCGTTGCCGGAGCGTCCGGATGCGACCGGCGGCGGCGAGTTGGCGCTGGCGATCATCGGACGGCCGAACGTCGGCAAAAGCTCCCTCCTCAACGCATTGTTGGGCGAGGAGCGCGCGATCGTGAGCGACGTTCCGGGAACGACGAGGGACGCAATCGATACCTTGATGACCGGACGAGACCGCACGATTCGTTTGATCGACACTGCCGGCGTCCGCAAGCAGCCGCAAGCGCACGGATCGATCGAGTATTATTCGGCCCTGCGTTCCCTCAAGGCACTTTCGCGTTGCGACATCGCACTGCTGGTGTTCGACGCGATGGTCGGCGTGACGGCGCAAGACCGGCGGCTCGCCGGTTTCGCGATCGAAGAACGCAAAGGCCTGATATTAATCGGCAATAAGTGGGATCTCGTCCGCGAACAGGGCGAGTTCAGCCAGGGCGAGCTGGCCAACGTGATCCACGATCTGCTGCCGTTTGCGAAATTTGCACCAGTCGCGTTTCTTTCGGCAAAAACGCATCGCAGGCTCGGAAGCCTGCTGCCGGTCGTCGATCGCGTCGCAGAAAACTTACAACGCCGTATTCCCACCGCGCGCTTGAACGCGGTAGTGCGGGCGGCCGTTCTCGCACATCCGCCGCCGGCTTCGGGTGGCCGCGTTTTGAAGATCTTTTATGCGACCCAGCCCGGCGTCAGCCCGCCGCTCTTCGTCTTCATCTGCACCGATCCAGAAAAGGTTCCGACGCACTACAAGCGGTTTCTCGAGAACGTGTTGCGGCAAGAGTTCGACTTCGAAGGCGTTCCGCTGACGTTCCAATTTCGGCCGCGCAGCGCGGGCGACGACGTCGAGTGACCGTCGCTCTCGGCGCGGCTGCGGTCGTCGCTACGTTCTTAGTTGGTTCGATTCCGTTCGGCTATTTGATCGGGAAAGTCGCGTTTCGCACCGACATCCGGCGCGAAGGCTCCGGCAACATCGGCGCGATGAACGCACTGCGCACGCTCGGAAAGCGCGGCGCCGCGTCGGTGCTCGTGCTCGACGCACTCAAAGGCTTCGTTCCGGCGTTTATTGCCGTACGGGCCGGCATGCCCGATCTCGCCGCGTGCGTTGCTGCGGCCGCCGTCCTCGGACATTGCTTCTCACCATGGCTTGGATGGCGCGGCGGAAAAGGCGTCGCAACCTCATTCGGGGCGGTGTTCGCATTCAGCTGGCTGGCCGGTCTCCTGACCGCTGCCGCCTGGGCAGCCGGGGCCGGAACCACTCGCTACTCCTCGGTCGGATCCATGCTCGGCAGCGTCCTGACCCCAGTTTTTGTCTGGCTCACCACCCGCTCGCCGGCCGAAACGATCTACGCCGGCCTGGCCGCCCTTCTTGTCTTGTATTTGCATCGCGGAAACATCGCGCGCTTGCGGGCGGGCACCGAACGCGCGATCGGCGCCGACCCCACCTAGCCTCTCGCCAGGGCTTGTCCAATCCCTAACCGTAAAAGCCGAAGTCATGATTTCGTCCAACGAACTTCGTAACGGCGTCACCATCATCGTCGACGGCCACCTGTGGACCGTCATCGAATTTCTCCACGTGAAGCCGGGCAAGGGATCGGCGTTCGTTCGTACGCGTCTGCGCAACGTTCGGTCGGGCGGGACCCTGGAGCGCACGTTCCGCGCGGGAGAAAAACTCGAGCGGGCGACCGTCGACAACCGCCAGATGCAGATGCTGTATAACGACGGCGACGGGTACCATTTCATGGATCAGGAGACGTTCGAGAACGTCACGCTGCAGCGAGACGTGATCGGCGATCCGGCCGACTTCCTCAAAGACGGCATGGTGGTCGACGTTCAGACGCACGAAGGCGTTCCGATCGGAGTCGACTTGCCCGCGCACGTGGAATTGCAGATTGTGGAAACCGATCCAGGGTTCAAAGGCGATACCGCCACCAACGCAACCAAACCGGCCAAGCTCGAAACCGGAGCGACCGTTCAGGTGCCGCTGTTCGTCGAATCCGGCAACGTCATCCGCATCGATACGCGCGACCGGCGCTACATCGGCCGCTCGGGCTAGACGGTACTCGTCGTGCGACGGCGTTTGCGAACGCTTGGCGTCGCACTGCTTGCGAGCATAGTAGCGGCCGGGATTGCGATCGCGCTCGAAAACTTCCCCGAATCCGTTTTTCCGCTCGGTAATCGAATCGCCGATTTGTCGCTGCACGTCGCGGCGTCGTCGTCCGTCACGCAATGGGGCTGGATGCACCCGGCATACGAAGCGGATGCCAATCCCAATCTCGGCATCGTAACGATCGACGACGCCACTTTTCACTCGATGGGCTTTCCGTTGCCGCGTTCGATGTACGCAACGTTGCTCGATCGATTGCGTGCGGCCGGCGCAAAGGCGGTCGCGTTTGACATTCAGTTTCTCGAACCGAGTGGCGATCCGCCGCAAGACGCGGCGTTCGCCGCAGCGTTACGGCAGATGCCTTCGGCATTAGCGTTTCCGCTCAGCACGACAGCCGGCGGGCGCATCGCCGAACAGCGGCCGATTCCGTCCTTGGCGAACGTAGCCGCCGCCATCGGTTACGTAACGGTCGACGCACCGGGCGGCTACGTCATCGGCGAACCGCCCACCATCGAAACGCAAGGCGGTGGAACGCACGCAAACGAGCGTCTGCTATCGCTACCGGTCGCGGCCGTCGACACGTTCGCCGGTCATCCGGTTCGAACGTCGACCATACCCGTCGATCGAAACGGCCGCATGCTGGTGCTTCCGCCCGCAACCGCGCACCATCAGGATCCCGGCGGCAGCGACGTCCAGACGCAATCCTTTGCGGGACGCGGAATGCTGTCGTTTGCGGACGCGTTGAAGAGTACGCCGCAAGCGTTGCGTCCGTTCGCGAACGGCGCGCTGGTCTACGTCGGTGCGACGGCTGCAGGACTCTTCGACGTTTCGACCACCGCAGGTCGCGGACGCGTTCCGGGCCTCTACATCGTCGCGCGCCTCGCGGACCAACTGATGCGGGGTTTCTACCTGCGCCCGGCACCGGCAGTACTCGACGCGTTCGTCACGCTCTTGCTTGCACTATTAGCCGCACTGCTGGTCGTGTACGTTCGCGTCGGAGCGGCGGCGCTGGCGGTTTTTGTGGCGACCCTCGCGTACGCGTGCTTCAACGTGTGGCTGTTCGTCGAACATCTCTATTGGCTCGATTTGGCGCACGTCGTGCTGGCGGTCGTTCTTGCGACGCTGGCTACGGGCGTCTACCGCGTCGCGACCGAGAGCGGGCAGCGCCGGATGGTGACGCAACTCTTCGGTATGCATGTGAGTCCGGCGGTCGTCGGCGAGATTCTGCGCCACGACGATCCGGCCGACGCGATCGCGCTGCGCGGAAAACGCGTCCGCGCCACGATCTTTTACAGCGACATCCGAGGGTTCACGTCGTTGAGCGAAACGATGGAGCCCGAAGCGGTGTACGCGCAGCTGAACGAATATTTTGACGCCATGTGCGCGATCATCTTCGAGCGCGGCGGCTTCGTCGACAAATTTATCGGCGACTGCGTGATGGCGGTGTTTTCGGCACCATTTCAAACGCCGGACGATGCGAGCAACGCCGTGACTGCCGCGATCGAACAGCAGCGCGAAATCGAGCGCCTCAACGAGCGTTGGTCTGCTGCCGGCAGACCCACCTTAGCCGTTGGAATGGGGATCAACACCGGCGAGGTCGTGATGGGCAATCTCGGCGCGAGTTCGCGCATGAACTACACGGTCATCGGCGACAACGTCAACGTCGCCTCGCGGCTCTACAACGTCGCTAAAGGCGGCGAGATCATCATCAGCGAGTCGACCTACGATGAGTGCAAGACGATCGTCGAAGTCGACGCGCTCGAGCCGGTCGCAGTAAAAGGAAAGAGCCGGCCGATCGCCATTTATAACGTCAGGTCACTCAAAAAGGACGCCGCCCGG
>JBDTKL010000128.1:0-5277 GCA_039935355.1 Candidatus Tumulicola sp. | reverse complement strand
GATCGCGTTGAGCGGATTGGCGCTCAAACCGCGCCTCACGTTGCGGCTCTGCATAACGGCGCAAGTGCTCAACGTCATCGCCGGCTATACCGATGGCGTGCGGGCCGGATACACTTGGGATGCCATCGCCATTGGCGACCGGTTGCTTGCGGCCGCCTCGTTTGCGTTGGTCGCCTATCTCACCATCGTGGCGCAACGCCTGGCGCGCGAAGCCGGCGAGTCCAGCGGCCGCGCGCGCCAAGTCGCGATCGAACGAACCCTACGCGCCGCCACCGGCCGCGTCCGCGAAACGCTCAACCTCGATTTGGTGCGGCGTTCGATTCTCAGCGAAACGATCGCACTGTTGCACGCCGCATCGACGCGTTTGATCGTCTACGATCTTCCGGCCGAACCGCCGCTGGTGATTCGGCTCGACGATGGCGGCGAACCATCGTATACGCGCGACGCGCTCTCACCCGATCTTGCGTCGCTCGTCGCTAAAACGCGCGAGGACGGTGCCATCGTGCACGTCACGGCTGACGACGCCGTTGGGAGGTTACGGCTCGCTGCGCTCGACGGCGCTGCCGAAGCTCTCGTCGGCGAGATTCCCGAGCAGTACGCCGGTGGCGCGCACGTGCTGGTTGCAATCGCCGCACCCGGCACGTCCTTCGATGCGGGCGCGGCCGCGGCCATGAAAGCCTTTCTCGAACAAGCCTCGGTCGCGCTCGAACAAGCCTACGTCTTCACCGAGCTCGGGCGTCGCAACGACGAGATCGCGGCCAGCCGCAACGAAACCGCACGCACTACCGACGTGATTCGCGACATGATCTACACGCTCGCGCACGACCTGCGCACGCCGCTGGTGGCCGCGGGCGTCACCACGAAACAGGCGCTCGACGGCGCGTTCGGTGCGTTGCCGGATCGCTACAACGACGTCTTGCGCGCGTCGCAAGCATCCAACGAGGAAGCGCGGCGCATCGTCGAAACGCTACTGCTGGTCGCGCGCTACGAAACCGGTGAAGAATCGCGCGTTAGCGAGCGCGTCGATGCCGGTCCCCTGCTCGAGACGGCGGTCGAAGAACTCCATCCGCTCGCGCGCTCGAACGGCATAACGTTACGAGGCGAAGTGCGAGAGGCTCCGCTCGCCATCACCGGCGACCCGCACGAAATTCGTCGCGCGCTTCTCAATTTGGTCGCCAATGCGATTGCCGCCACAGCGCGAAACGGGACCGTCGTGGTGAACGGATTCACGGACGCCGGAGACGTGGTACTGCAAGTCACCGACGACGGCTACGGCGTGCAGCCCGACCGGCGCGAATCGTTGTTCCAGCGATTCGGTGGAACGCGCGGCGCGGTATCGAGCGGCTTAGGCTTGTATATCGTTCGCCGTATCGCCGAAAAGCACGGCGGCAGCGTAACCTACGGGCCTCGAGAACCACAAGGCAGTGTGTTTACACTCCGCTTGCCGAAGGCCCGAGAATGAGCGCTAGACCGAAAGTCGTGATCGTCGAGGATCACGCGTTGACGCGCGCCGGCTTGCGCACCGCACTCCAAGCATCGAGCGATGTCGTGGGAGAAGCCGCCGACGGGCCCCTCGGCTTAGAAGCGATTCTGCGCGAACGGCCCGACGTCGCTGTGGTCGATATTGGGTTGCCCGGTTTCGACGGGATCGAACTCACCCGCCGGCTTCGTGAAAGCGACGTCGCCACTCGCGTGGTGATCGTCACGATGGTGGATGCGCCCGGCGAAGTGGTTGCAGCGCTGGCCGCCGGTGCCGATGCGTATTGCGTGAAAACATCCGAGCCCGAGCGCATCGTCAACGCGGTGCGTCTCGCGGCCGAGGGTGGCGCCTATTTCGATCCGCAAATCGCCCAGATCGTGCTCTCGCACGTTGCGGGCCGGGAGCGCGCTAAGGAATCGCAAAGTAGCACGGCCTCGCCGCTTACGCCGCGCGAAACCGACGTTTTGCGCTTGATCGCCGAAGGGCGCGGCAATAACGAAATCGCCGAACAACTCTACATCGGGTACGGCACCGTCAAGGGCCACATCCGCGATATCCTCGAGAAGCTCGCGGCCGCCGATCGTACCCAAGCCGCCGTCACGGCACTCCGCAAAGGGTACATTTAATTGCAACCCTAAAGGGGGCGTTGCTACCTCGCTTTCGGAGAATGCGTGTGCTAAAGGGAATCGCTCTGGGGGTCGTGCTCACCCTAGTGGTTATCGTTATTGGCGGACTTGTGGCGTTAAGAACGGGCATGATCCCCGCCAACGCCGACGCTCGTCCGAACGGCCTCGAGGAGTGGGCCGCACGTGCGTCGTTGCGCGCGACGATGCATCGCGAAGCTCCGAACGTCACCAATCCGCTGCCGTTGAACGATGCCAACGTGCTCGCCGGCGTCAAGCTCTACACGCAAAACTGCGCCCTGTGCCACGGAGATTCGAGTGGCAACCCGAGCAATGTTGCGAAGGGGCTGTACCAACACGCTCCACAGTTCGCTCACCACGGCGTGGAGGATGACGCCGACGGCTATACCTACTGGAAGGTCGCGCACGGGATCCGCTGGACCGGGATGCCGTCGTTCGGCGGTTCGCTCAGCGATACGCAGATCTGGCAAGTGGCGCTATTTCTCAAACATATGGATAGCCTCAGCCCCGCAGCCCAAAACGCCTGGTCGAAAGTATCGGTCGATAAATAATGCTGTATCTAAACGCCTTGTTTGAGGATCTCGCGTCGCCGGCGCTCGCGTACCTTCCGTACGGCGGCATCGATTTTGGTGAAGCCGTCGCGACCGCGTCCGCCGTTGGAACCGGCGATGCATCCGCATTCTACAGCGCGCGGACTGACGCGGCCGATCGATGCGTGCGGCAAGCCCAACAAGCCGAAAGCGCCGGCCACGGTGAGTCGGCACGCGCGCTGCTCTTGAAAGCTGCCTGCTTTTACGGAATCTCGTATCGCCCGTTATTCGGCACACCCGTGGATTCTCGATTGACCGCCGCCTTCGACGGGCAGATGGATGCCTTCGCAAAAGCGGTCGCAATGTTCGACTCGCCCGCCATGACGCTGCACGTCCCATACGAATCTACAACATTGCCGGCGCTCCCCGCGCCGTGCTGTCCAAGACGGCGCCTGCGAACCGGCCGACCGCTTCCGAAACGCTGAGAGGCGATGGAAGAGCTGTTGACGACGTTTTCCACGGTCGTTGCCGAATTCGTAGAGGCGCTGGCGGCCCTCATCGTCTTGGGCGCAGCGTTGGAAGCCGTCTACGGGATCGGCGCCGGATTCTTTGCCCGGGCCGACAAGACGCGCAGGCGCCGGCAGATTTGGACGCGTTTTGCACTTTGGCTGGTACTCGCGCTGGAGTTTACGCTCGCCGCGGATATCGTCCGCACCGCGATTCACCCGTCGTGGACGTCGATCGGGCAGCTTGCCGGAATCGCCATCATCCGCACGTTCCTCAATGCCTCGCTCGCTCGTGACCTCCGCGAGTCGCAATCCTGGGGGGAAGCATCGTGACGAAGACGCGGTGTCGCATCGCCGAGAGCTTGCGTATATTTCAAGGACTTTCCGCCGCGGGAGAAGGCTGCGAGTTTTACCATCGAACAAGCCAGCGAACAGATGACTGCCGCGGTATCCGGCTCGTAGCCGGGCAGTTCTGCTAGTAGTACGCTGACAGGAGGAACGGTATGGCGAAATCTCGGCAACTCGCAGCAGAGTTTATCGGTACGTTCTGGCTCGTTTTCGGGGGCTGCGGAAGCGCCATCATCGCGGCGGGCTTTCCATCGCTCGGCATCGGTTTTATCGGCGTTGCGTTTGCGTTTGGCTTAACGCTGCTAACGATGGCCTATACGATCGGCCCGATTTCCGGCTGCCATATCAATCCGGCGGTAACCGTCGGGCTTTGGTTGGCAAAACGCTTCCCCGCTCGCGACGTCATTCCGTACATCATCGTGCAGGTCATCGGCGCTGTCGCCGCCGCTGCCGTTCTGTACGCGATCGCATCCGGCAAGCCGGGATTCACGGTCGGGCAGTTCGCATCGAACGGTTTCGACGCACTCTCGCCCGGAGGCTACACTATGGCCTCGGCGCTCATTGCCGAAATCGTCCTCACATTCTTTTTCCTGATGGTGATCCTCGGCTCGACCGACAAGCGCGCCCCCGTCGGGTTCGCCGGCTTGGCCATTGGTCTCGCCCTCACGCTCATCCATCTGATCAGCATCCCGATCGACAACACGTCGGTCAACCCGGCCCGAAGCACCGGTCCGGCCATAATCGCGGCCCTGAGCGGCGGCGCGGAACTGTCACAACTGTGGTTGTTCTGGGTCGCGCCGTTGATCGGCGGCGGTCTCGCCGGTCTGTTGTATCCGATCCTGTTCGGCGAAGAAAAGAGCGTCGAACCGGTTATCGGCGACCTCCCGGGAGCGCGCTAGCATGGCAGGGGCGGTGAGCCGGCCCGCCGCAAGCGGCCGTATGGGAATGCGATATTTATTCAGCATTGCCGCTTTAGCTGTGGCGACGACCGCCCCAGCCTGGGCGACGGGTACGCTGAAAATTCAACAGAACGACAATTCGATCAGCACGTATACTGGCGTGCGCATAAAGATCGTCGGCAAGACCTTGATGTTGACGTCCGAAGACAAAGTCTCGACCGTCATCATTAGTGGTGGCTCGTGTGTCGAAGACAACGGGCTCAAGCGTTGCAACGCTAAGCAACTGTCGATGGACGAAGACGGCACGCCGCACGTTATTCCGTTCGTGAATGCGACGTTCTACTTCAACCTGACGGACGCTGACGTGATGCTGCCGTTATCGACCATTAAAATCGCGCCGAACTCGGTCATATTCTCTGCCAGAACCGACAAAGGCACGTATATCACCGGCAGCGGCACGATCGACGGGAAGACACCATAATGAAAAAGACAGCTTTACTAATCGCAATCGCGCTATTCGCCTCGTCGACCGCCGGTCTGCAAGCACGTCCTGGAGGCGGTGGCGGCGGCGGTGGTGGACGCGGTGGTGGCGGAGGCGGCGGTCGTTCCGCACCTCAGTCTCGCCCGGCTCCCTCGCGCCCAGCTCCGTCCAATCCGGGCCGTGGATTCAACATGGGCAACGACGTCCCGTCGTCGCGTCCGAGTTATAAGCCCCAGTCGAAACCGCAGCAACAGCCGAACCGGCCGAGCACTGCAAACAACAAGCCTGGCAACGGCAACAACAACAAGCCGGGCCAAGGCAACAATAATAACAGACCTGGCAACGGCAACGGTAACGGCAATAACAGCGGAAACAACAACGGTAACCGC
>JBDTKL010000127.1:0-4351 GCA_039935355.1 Candidatus Tumulicola sp. | reverse complement strand
GCCACCCTCGTTCACCACTGACGACGCGCCGCCGCGCACGCGGTCGACTCCGTCACGCGACGTCACACCGCGATCGTCGAACCACTCGAGCAGCGGCACCGCATGTTTTCGCGTCGTTCGTGCGAAGTCGCGGAACTCCGCAACCGTCAGCCGCACGCTCCCGCGAAAGTGCGCCTCGATTTGCCGCCGCATCGCGGCGATCTGCGCGCCCCGGTAACAATCGTTTCCGACGCGTATCAGCGCTCCGGTCGCGAGCAACGTGTCGAATGCCTTGGCGATCCCGGCGACACCGCTGCTCCGAACGTCACTCGCGAGCGACGCATACACAATTGGTGCCGGCGTTTCGTCTTCCGGCAGCAGCGCTGCGAAAAACGCTTGCTGTTCGGGCGACAGCACGACGGTGTGGCCGGGCAGCGCGAAATAGCCGAATCTTCGAACCAGTCGGCCGTCCTCGACCAACCTGCGCAACCGATCGAGCAACGGCGGCTCGGGAAGATCGAGCCGGCGGGCGAGCGCGAGGAGGGTCGAGCCCAACGCCCACGGCTCGGCGCGATGCGCCGACTCGATCAGCTCGATGATCCGGCCGTCGAGCGCGCCTTCTTCAGACGGCGGGGCGTGGCTCAAGCGCAGCCCCGCGGGGCGGCCGCCGGGTATGGAGAAGCCTGTTGCAGACCATGCACATCGTTGACCTCGCCGGCACGCCGCGTCCGAAGGCAGCCGACGTCCTTCACTCCGTCCCACGCCTCGACGGCGTCGTGCCGTTGTACCTCGACGGACGTTTTTGCACGGCGCTCGACGGCGCGGTTCGCAACTCGATCGATCCATCGACCGGCGAAACGATTGCGGCCGTCGCCGAAGCCGGGCCGGCGGACGTCGAAGCCGCTCTGACCGCCGCGCGCCGCGCGTTCGACGACGGACCTTGGCCGCGCGCCACCGCCACCGAACGCGCCGCCGTACTCTTCCGGATCGCCGATGCGATCGACGCCGCGCGCGACGAATTTTCGCGAATCGACACGCTCGATGGCGGTAAGCCGCTGCGCGAAACGCTGATGGATGCCGCCGACGCGGCGGATTGTTTTCGGTACTACGCCGGACTCACGACCAAACCACACGGGCAAACCTTCGACGTTCCCGGTCAAACGGCCAGCTTTACCATCCGCCAACCGATCGGCGTGTGCGGTCAGATCGTGCCATGGAACTATCCGCTGCTAATGGCAGTGTGGAAGCTCGCGCCGGCGCTAGCGGCCGGCAACGTCTGCGTGCTCAAGCCGGCGGAGAATACGCCGCTGTCGGCGATCCGGTTGGCGGCGATCTTCGAAGCGTGCGGCGTTCCGCCGGGGGTCGCGAACATCGTGCCCGGATCCGGTCCCATCGTAGGCGCTGCAATTGCAGCGAGCGCGCTGGTCGACAAAGTTGCATTCACCGGCGGCACGCATACCGCCAAGCAAATTCTTGCGGCGGCCGGACCGAATCTCACGAAAGTCTCGCTGGAGCTGGGCGGTAAGTCGCCTAACGTCGTGTTCGCCGACGCCGACTTCGAAACGGCCGTCGACTACGCGCTGTTCGGAATTTTCATGAACGCCGGCCAAGTCTGCTCGGCCGGATCGCGATTGGTAATCGAACGCAGCATCGCGGAACGATTCCTCGAGCGTCTGGTCGGCAAGGCGATGCGAATTCGGGTCGGCGATGGTTTCGATCCGCAAACCGAGATGGGACCGTTGGTTTCGGCGCTGCAACGCGAACGCGTCGAACGCTATATCGCGGCGGGTGTCGACGAAGGCGCGCGCCTACTCTGCGGCGGCGAACGTTTAGGCGGCGCGCTGGCCGCCGGAAATTATATTGCGCCGACGATTTTCACCGACACGCGACCCGGAATGCGCGTGGTACGCGAGGAAATTTTCGGGCCGGTTCTGGTGGTGCAAACGTTCGATGGCGAAGACGAAGCGCTGCGCGTCGCCAACGACACCGACTACGGCTTGGCCGCGGCGGTGTTCACGCAAGACGCTGCCAAAGCGCACCGGATGGTGCGCGGGTTCCGCGCCGGAATTACCTGGATAAACACATACCACCCCACATACAACGAAGCACCGTGGGGCGGTATGAAACGTTCTGGATTCGGAAGCGAACTGGGAACCTACGGCTATGACGCCTACACCGATGTCAAGCAGATCAACATCAACCTCGACGTCAAACCGTCGGACTGGTTTAGCGAACCTGCCTAACGGTTAAGCGACGTGGCGCGCAAGCATCGACGAGATCGTGCCCTCGGGCACGTAACCGACGATACGATCGACGGCCTGTCCGCCTTTGAACAGAATCAGGCACGGAATTCCCGAGACTTGATACTGCCCCGCGATGTTGGGGTTGTCGTCGGTGTTCAGCTTGACGAATTTCGCCTTGCTCTCGTTCGCGGCTGCGACCTTTTCGACGACCGGGCTCAGCATGCGGCACGGACCGCACCAGTGCGCCCAAAAGTCGACCAGCACCGGCTGCGCGTTTTGTAATACCTCGGCGTCGAAGTTCGCCTGAGTTACGTCGGCTAATGCACTCATTGTGTTTCTGGATATACCTCCAAGCTCTATAATCGCCTCCGCAGCTCGGAGGTTTCCAGCGTTCATCCCCAGCCGGCGCGCCTTCCGGCCGGGGTGCAGCGAGGCGGCCGCAGCCGAACTACAACTCGGGCTGCGGCTCGCCGGTGATGTCGGTGAGTTGTGCGACCTGTTTGCCCAGGTTCGTGATCGCGATAACCTCTTCGCCTTCGCCCAGACGTTGCAGTCGCACGCCCTTCGCGTCGCGGCCGGTCTTGCGGATCTCGTTCGCCTTCAGACGGATCACTTGATTTCCGCTGGTGATCATGAGCACCTCATCGTCGGGCGCGACGAGGATCTGATCGATGACCTTGCCGACGTCGTCGCGTTGCCGTGCGAACGCCTTGACGCCCTTACCGCCGCGCGACGTGTGCCGGTAATCGTCGATCGGCGTGCGTTTGCCAAACGCCAGCGTCGTGACGAGCAGCACCTCGCGCCGGCTATCCTCGACGATATCCATCGCAACGATAGAATCGCCGGGATCCAGCGTCATCGCTTTGACGCCGCGCGCGTTGCGGCCCATCGGCCGCACGTTACGTTCGTTGAAATGAACGGCCATCCCGATCGTCGATGCGAGAATGATGTCGTGCGACCCGTCCGACAGATTGACCGCCAATAACTCGTCGCCTTCGTCGAGATTGATGGCGTTGAGACCGTTGCGCCGCACGTTGGCGAACTCCGCGAGCTTGGTCTTCTTGATGACGCCGCGACGCGTGATCATGACGAGATACTGCTCGCCGGCAAACGTGTCGGTCGGGAAAACGGCCGACACTTCTTCGCCCGGCGGCAACGTCAGCAGGTTGACCAATGCGGTTCCGCGAGCCTGGCGCGTGGTGTCCGGAATCTCGTACCCGCGCAAACGATACACGCGGCCCTTGTTGCTGAAAAACAGCACGTGGTCGTGCGTCTTCGTCACGAAGAAATTGCGGACGACGTCCTCACGCTTCAGGTTCGAAATACCCGTAACGCCGCGACCGCCGCGATTTTGCGTCCGGAACGTATCGAGGCTAACGCGTTTGATGTAGCCGCCCACGGTGTAGGTAACGACGACCTCGACGTTCGGGATCAGCTGTTCCATCGAAATCTCGTTGTCGGCGGCTTCGATGTTGGTCCGCCGCTCGTCGCCGAAACGCCGCTTGAGTTCGAGCGTTTCGCCTTTGATGATCTCGGCGATGCGTCGCGGACTATTGAGGATATCGGTCAATTCTGCGATCGTCTTGATGAGTTCGGCGTATTCGTCCTCGATTTTCTTGCGTTCGAGCCCGACCAGCGTCCGCAAACGCATGTCGACGATTGCCTGCGCCTGCACGTCGCTTAGTTCGAACCGCGCCGACAACCGTTTCTTGGCCTCGTCGGTCGTCTGGCTGCCGCGCACGATCTCGATGACTTCGTCGATGTTGTCGAGCGCGATGCGGTAGCCTTCGAGCAGATGTGCGCGCTCTTCGGCCTTGCGCAAATCGTACCGCGTGCGCCGTACGACGACGATTTTACGGTGGTCGATGAAGTGCGTCAGCATCTGTTTGAGCGACAGCACCTGGGGTTCGAGCGCGACCGATCCGTCGGCACGCGGCGGGCCGACCGGCACCAGCGCCAGCATGTTAAAGCCGAAGCTAGCCTGCAGCGGTGTATGCTTGAAGAGCTGGTTCAGCACGACTTTTGGCGTCGCTGATCGTTGCAGCTCGACGACGACGCGCATGCCCTTGCGGTTCGACTCATCGTCGAGCCGCGCGATGCCTTGAATCCGCTTTTCCGAATGCGCTTCG
>JBDTKL010000126.1:0-7256 GCA_039935355.1 Candidatus Tumulicola sp. | reverse complement strand
AGCGTGTGCAGTGCCGGACACGGACTCGGCTCGGACGACGGGCCCGGCTTCGCGCCGGGGCCGGGCGCCGTCTTTACGCACTCGGTTCCCGGAAAGCAGTCGAAGAAATTATCGAACGTACGATTCTCTTGAACGATGACGACGATGTGTTCGATCTTGTTGCCTTGTCCCGCGTCTGCCAACGAGAACGCTTGCGCACCGGCGTAACCACTCGGCATCGGCGTACCGGAGCAACCGACCGCGACCGCGACCGCTAGCACGAGACATAATGAAACCAAGGACCTGAACACATCTTCTCAGTTACGAGGTCTCGATGCCAGTCCTCCCGCGCGCATGCCAAACGCTTGCTTCGTCGATAACCGAGGTTATAAATCTTCGCAAAATGCGACGTTTCCGCCGACGATCGTCGCGACGATCCGGCGCGGAAGCGTTCGCCCGGCGAACGGCGTCACGTGGCCCTTGGACGCAAATTGTTGCGGGTCGACGCGCCACGGCCGGTCGGCGAACACCACCGCGTCGCCCGGACTTCCGACCCGAAGCGATCCGCCCGGGATGTTGAGAATGCGCGCCGGAGCAGTCGACAACACTTCGACGTAACGCCGTAGCGACAAATCCTCGATCGCATACGCCAGCGCGCCGGCTGCAATTTCCAATCCGGTAAACCCAACTGCGGCGTGTTCGAAATCCGTCGACTTCTCTGCATCGGTGTGCGGTGCGTGATCGCTGGCGCACGCGTCGATGCTTCCATCGCGCACGCCTTGGCGCAGCGCCGCTACGTCGGCATGCGTTCGCAGCGGGGGGTTGACTTTAGCGGCCGATCCAAGCGTCGCTACCAGCTCGTCGGTAAAGGCCAGATGATGCGGCGTAACCTCGCACGTGACGTGCGTCGCCTGCAACTTCGCCGCCCGCACGAGATCTAAACCGGCGGCGGTCGTAATGTGTGCGATGTGCCAGCGCTTGCGAGTTTCGATCGCGATCGTGCAATCGCGTGCGACGATCGACTCTTCGGCAATCGCCGGACTTCCGTGCAGACCCAACCGCCTCGAGGTCACGCCTTCGTTCATCACACCGCCGGCCTTAATGCCTTCGTCTTCGCAATGCGAAATGAACGGCGCTTCGCCCGACGCCGCCAACGCCGCCCGCACCAACAGTGCGGTATCCTCCACGGTCGAGCCGTCGTCCGAAAACGCCACCGCACCGGCGGCCTGCAGCGCGTGATAGTCGCACAGCTCGCGCCCGAGCCGGCCGCGCGTGATCGCGCCGATGGGATAGACGCGGCACCTCGCGCGTTCGGCGGCCGCCGCAACGACGGCGCGCAGCACCGCCGGATCGTCGAGTGCCGGTTCGGTATTCGGCATGCACGCGACGGCCGTGAATCCGCCTCGCACGGCCGCATGTGTGCCGGTCACGATCGTTTCCTTTTCGGGAAACCCGGGTTCGCGTAAGTGGACGTGCATGTCGATGAAACCGGGCGATACGAACGCGTTGCGTGCATCGATCGCGATGTCCCCATCTTCGAGAACGATGTGCTCGCCGATCTCGACGACGATACCGTCGCGAATGCGCACGTCTCGGAGGGCGTCGACGCCGATCGACGGATCGACCAATCGGCCGCCGGCGATCACGACGCTACCGCCGCCGGCGATCAACGCCGTCCGTGCACCAAAAAGTCGAGTACGGCCATCCGAACCGATACCCCGTGCCGCACTTGCTTGGCATATCGCCAGCCGGCAAAATCGAGCACGCAGTCGTCGAGTTCCATGCCGCGATTGTACGGACCGGGGTGCAGGATCACCGCGTCGTCGCGCACCTTCTTCAACCGCGTACGATCGAGACGGTAATCGCGCACGTAGTCCTCGTCCGTCAGGGGCATCGATGCAAACCGTTCGCGCTGGATGCGCAACAGCACTACTCCATCCGCTCTGGGCAAAACCGCATCGAAGTCGCGCTCGATACGCACGCCCGGGCCGGCGTATTCGTCCGGGAGAAACGGCGGCGGCCCCACGAGTACGACGTCGGCGTGGGCGTGTTTTAAGCCTGCGATCAACGAATGCGCGACGCGGCTGTGCGCGACATCGCCGACGATCGCGACCGTGCGTCCTTCTAAACCGCCGAACTCCTCGATCAGCGTATACATATCCAGCAACGCTTGCGTCGGGTGCGCGTGCGTTCCGTCGCCTGCGTTGACGACGTGCCCGTCGAACACCGCGCCGAGCCGCTCGGCAAAGCCACTCTCCGGATGACGCACGACCAGCACGTCCACGCCCATCGCTCCCAGCGAGATCGCGGTGTCCTCGATGGTTTCGCCCTTCGCCAAGCTCAAGTCGCGCGGCGACAGATTCACGACGTCGGCGCCCAGACGAAGTTCGGCCAGGTTGAACGACGTGAACGTGCGCGTGCTCTCCTCGAAAAACGTATTGACGCACGCAACGCGATCGAGCAGGCGTCCGGGTGGCGTGCGTTCGAACTCGGCGGTCCGTTCGAAGACGTAGCGCAGATTGTCGGGGTCGAGATCGGTCAGATCGATGAGGCTATGGCGTATCCGCAACGACCACTACCTCGTCGGATCCGGCGCGTTGTGCTCCCAGCGACACTGCCACGCGTTCGCCCGCGCTGGTTGGGATCACACGGCCGACGTAATCGGGTTGGATCGGCAGCTCGCGCAACCCGCGGTCGATCAGCACGCATAATCGAATCGCCGACGGACGGCCCAGATCGGTCACCGCGTCGAGCGCGGCGCGAATGGTGCGACCGGTATAAAGAACGTCATCGACGATCACGACGGTGCGGCCGGTCACATCGACTGGAATGCGCGACTCCGCCATTTCGTGCGTGACCCGGTCGTCGCGGTATAGATTAACGTTGAGAAAGCCCAACTCGGGCGGGGCGCCTCCGATACGAGTGATTTCCGCCGCCAGACGCGCTGCGAAACCTTCGCCGCCGCGGCGCACGCCGAGCAGCACGACGCCGTCGCGCGCCTCGGACGGTTCGACGATCTCGTGCGCGAGGCGCGCGCAGGTGCGCGCGATTTCGTCGTCGCGAATGACAACGCGGTGACGTGAGGTCGCGTTCATGCGACCGAGTCCGTTAGTGCGTCGAGTGCGGATTGCACGCTCTTTTGCTCCAACCGATATCCCTCAAGCTTGGCTCGCTCCTTCGCAACCACGTCGGGTGCAGCCTTGGCGACGAATGCTTCGTTCGACAGTTTTCGTTCCAAACGTTCCACCTCTCCGTCCAACCGCATCAAATCCTTGGTGTAGCGCGCCTCGAGCAGCTCGCGCGGAGCCCGGGCGCGTAACGCGGCCAGCGCATCCTCCAGCGTATCGCCGGCAGCGGGCGCGGGCTCGATGGCCGCAACCGCAAAGTGACCGAGCAACGCCGCGGCCGCAGCGGGAACGTTTGCGGGCGTCTCCAGCGTCAGCGGCGTGCGCGGCTGCAGACCCATCTCGGCGCGCAGATTGCGCAGACGCTCGGCCGCACGCTGCACCGATTCGAAGGCGGCGGCGGCATCGCGATCGACCGGCACCTCCTCCGGATCCGGCCATGTGGCGGTCATGATCGTCTTGCCGTCGTGCGGGATCGCCAGCCACACCTCTTCGGTAATGAACGGTTCGATCGGATGCAGTAAGCGCATCGCATTGTTCCAAACGAACGACAGCACCGCCGCACGCGTCGGCCGGTTGTCTTCGATTTTCGTCGCCTCGACGTACCAATCGCAAAACTCATACCACACGAAACGCCACAACGCATCGGCCGCCGAACCGAAGTCGTAGCGATCGTACGCGCTCTCCACTGCTAGGATCGTGTCGCGCAAACGCGTTAGGATCCACCGATCGGCGATCGTCAGCGATTGCGTCTTCGGCAGAATGCGCGCGCCCGGCAAACCTTCGGCTAACGTCAACAAATAGCGCGTTGCGTTCCAAATCTTATTGTTGAAGTTGCGCGCTTCTTCGCAGCGAGACTCGACGAAACGTATCTCCTGACCCTCGAGCCGCATCTGCCGCAGAATGCCCATGCGGAATGCGTCGGCTCCGTATTGTTTGGCCAACTCCATCGGGTCGATCGCATTGCCGAGCGATTTTGACATTTTGCGCCCTTGCGCGTCGAACACCAGCGGCGGAACGAACACGTCGGGAAACGGCAGCTCGCCCATCACGTGCAGCCCCAGCATCACCATGCGCGCCACCCACAAAAACACGATGTCGCCGCCGGTTACCAACACCTGGGACGGGTACCAGCACTGCAGCTCGGTAGTCGTCTCCGGCCAGCCGAGGATCGAGAACGGCCAGATGCCGCTCGAAAACCAAGTGTCCAACGTGTCGGGATCTCGCACCAACACGTCGGTGCCGAAGTCGCGCATTGCAATCTCGCGCGCTTCTTCTTCGGTTTCGGCCACAACCGGCGTGCCGTCGGGCGCGTACCACACCGGAAGGCGGTGCCCCCACCACAGTTGTCGCGAAATGTTCCAATCGCGAATATTTTCGAGCCACTGTTCGTACGTGCGGCCGTAGCGCTCGGGAATAAAACGGAGTTGGCCGTTGTGATACGCGTCTAATGCGGGCTTCGCGAGTTCATCCATGCGCACGAACCATTGCAACGACAACATCGGTTCGATCGTATCGCCGGTGCGCTCGCTTACCGCTAGCGACATGCGATGCGCTTCTTCTTTCACCAAACGTCCGTCGCGTTGCAAGTCCTCGACGATGCGCATGCGCGCTTCATACCGATCCATGCCGTCGTACGGACCGACCGCGATCTCGGCGCCGGTGATGCGCGCCTGTTGATCCAAGATCGACGGCATCGGCAACGCGTGGCGAGTGCCGATATCGTAATCGGTTGCGTCGTGTGCCGGGGTCACTTTCACCGCGCCCGTCCCGAACGTGCGATCGACGGCCGCATCGGCCACGATCGGAATCGCGCGGTCCAACAGCGGCGGCACCAGCACGTGGCTCCCGACCAGCCCGGCGTAGCGCTCGTCGTCGGGATGCACTGCGATCGCCACGTCGCCCAGGATCGTTTCCGGGCGCGTGGTCGCGATAACGATGTTGCGGCGCGAATCGTCACGCAGCGGATACGCGACGTGCCACAACGTCGCATCCCGCTCGACACGATCGACCTCGGCGTCCGAAACGGTCGTTTGGCCGCGCGGATCCCAGTTGACCAGCCGCCGGCCACGATAGATCCGGCCTTCACGATATAAGCGTACGAACAGCGACCGCACGGCCGCCGACAGGCCCTCGTCCATCGTGAAGCGGCTACGCTGCCAGTCCGGACCGAAGCCTAAAACGCGGAACTGCGATTCGATCGCGCCGCCGTACGTGCGCGACCAATCCCAAGCACGCTCGACGAATCCCTCGCGCCCCAAATCGTCGCGCGTGACGCCCTCGCGTGCGAGATCTTTAATAACGACGGCTTCGGTCGCAATGGCCGCATGATCCAAGCCCGGCAGCCAGTCGGCATTGTTGCCGCGCATACGGTGGTAGCGCACCAGCACATCCATCGGGGTGTAGGTCGACCCATGCCCCAGATGCGCCCGCCCGGTAACGTTCGGCGGCGGCATACAAATAATGAAGGGCGGCCGCGCCGGGTCGGGCTCCTCGTGGAAGTAGCCGTTCTCTTCCCAACGGCGATAGAGGCGTTCTTCGACCGTGCTCGGGTCGTATTGCTTGGGAAGGTCCATGGGTGGGCCTGCGTTTCGCGTCGCGCAGACCGGACCCTCGAACGACAGAATCTTATACGAGCGTAATCCGGCCGTAATGGCCGCTTGCTAGCATCGGCGGACTCGAGCACGACCCGGCCATCACTGCCGACGACGGCTGATTCGGGCGCTAGGGAATCCTACGCGGGCATATCTTTCTTTTGCTCGTGATAGATCAGCGTCGGCGCTTCTTTCTTCTCGATCACATCTTTGTTGACGATACATTTCTTGACGCCTTGCAGCGACGGCAGGTCGTACATCACTTCCAGCATAGTCTCTTCGAGAATCGAGCGCAGCCCGCGTGCGCCGGTTTTGCGGGTCTGCGCCTTGATGGCGATCGCTACCAGCGCTTCTTTGGTGAACTGCAGGTCGACGCCGTCCATGTTCAAGATCTTCTGGAACTGGCGCACCAGCGCGTTACGCGGCTCGGTAAGAATCCGGCGCAGTGCCAACTCGTCGAGCGCATCGAGCGTAACGACGATAGGCAAACGTCCGATGAACTCCGGAATGAGCCCGAACTTGAGCAGATCTTCGGGCATCAACTGCTGCAGAAGCTTGCCGACGCGGACGTCGCGCTTGCCCTCGGGGGTCGCGCGGAAGCCCATGTTATTGGCGGCCACGCGCGACTCGATGATCCGCTCTAAACCGTCGAACGCTCCGCCGCAGATGAATAACACGTTGGTCGTGTCGATCTGGATGAACTCCTGATGCGGGTGCTTGCGGCCGCCCTGCGGGGGCACGTTGGCCGTCGTACCTTCGAGGATCTTGAGCAGCGCCTGCTGCACGCCCTCACCGGACACGTCGCGCGTGATGGACGGATTCTCGCTCTTGCGCGCGATCTTGTCGATCTCGTCGATATAGACGATGCCCTTTTCGGCGCGTTTGACGTCGTAATCCGCAGCCTGAATGAGTTTGAGCAGTATGTTCTCGACGTCTTCGCCGACGTAACCGGCTTCGGTCAACGAAGTGGCATCGGCCATCGCCAACGGCACGTCGAGGATCTTGGCTAGCGTCTGAGCTAGGTAGGTCTTGCCGGAGCCGGTCGGTCCGACCAGCAAAATATTCGACTTCTGTAACTCGACGTCGTCGGCCGTACTGCCCGCGTTGACGCGCTTGTAATGATTGTAAACGGCGACCGCCAGCGACTTTTTAGCCCGGTCCTGACCGATTACGTACTGATTGAGGATGTGGTTGATTTCTTTCGGCTTTGGGATGTTCCGAAGCCGCAGATTCTCGTCGACGTTTTTATAGAGCTCTTCCTCGATGATCTCATTGCAGAGCTCGATGCACTCGTCGCAAATGTATACGCCCGGACCCGCGATCAACTTGCGCACTTGCTCCTGCGACTTCCCGCAGAAACTGCACTTCAGTTGACCCTTTTCGTCTCCGAAGCGAAACATGTCCCGGTTCTCGTCCTTCTGCCGGCTATGCCGGAACTACAAGCGAGGTGCGGTTCTCGATGATTGAGTCTATAATACCGTATTCTCGTGCTTCGAGCGCGGTCATGTAAAAATCCCGCTCGATGTCCCTCAGTATCTGATCTATCGGCTTTTTGGTC
>JBDTKL010000125.1:0-4657 GCA_039935355.1 Candidatus Tumulicola sp. | reverse complement strand
TGGTGCAAACGTGCTTCGGCGGACAGACGACGGGGTTCACCTATTTCAAAGGCACGAACGTCTGCTCGTATGGCGACCTGATCGGCGGCCCCAGCACACCGCCGGTCGGTAACGCCTACAACCGCGGCGCCAACGTGCAAACGTTCTTACGCTATCCCTACGAACCGTCGTTCGGAACGTACGACGACCTCACCAACTCGATCAACCAACCCTTTAATGCCTACGTCAGCCTGAAAGTGCGAATTTGAGTCAACGTTACGACGCCATCATCGTCGGCGGCGGCCACAACGGCCTCGTTACCGCCTGTTATCTGGCGCGCGCCAAGTGGAAAGTGCTCGTGCTCGAACGCCGCTACATCGTCGGCGGAGCCTGCGTTTCGGAAGAGATTTGGCCGGGCTATAAAGTCTCGACGGCGGCATACGTCAACAGTCTGTTCCGCCCCGAAATCATCGCCGATTTGCGTCTGCACGACTACGGCTTCGAACCGATCGAGCGCAACCCGGCGTCGTTTTCACCATTCGACGATGGCCGCTATCTGATGCTCGGCACCGGCTCACACCGCGATGTCGAAGAGATCTCAAAGTTTAGCAAGCGCGACGCCGAGCGCTATCCGCAATACGAAGCGATGCTGGAGCGCGTCGCGTCGGTCGTCGAACCAACGCTCACCCAGATTCCACCCAACCTGTTGCGGCCGTCGATCCCGGCGCTCTTCGAAATGGGCAAGATGGGGCGCGCGTTACAAAAACTCGGTCCCGGCATGGGCGAAGCGATCGAGGTGCTCACCGGAGCCGCACGTCCGATTCTCGACCGTTGGTTCGAATCCGAAGAAATCAAAGCGACCATCGCCACCGATGCGATCATCGGTGCGTTCATGGCGCCGTCGATGCCCGGCACCGCTTACGTCCTCTTCCATCACGTGATGGGCGAGACCAACGGCAAGCGCGGCGTGTGGAGCTACGTGAAGGGTGGAATGGGCGGCTTAACCCAAGCGCTCGCAAGGGTCGCGAAAGACCTCGGGGTCGACATTCGCACCGAAGCGGAAGTCGCGAAGATTCTGGTCAAAGACGGTGCCGTCACCGGGGTTGCAATGCGCAACGGCGACGAGTTTTTGGCCAAAAAAGTTGCCTCCGGCGTCGACTGTCACATCACGTTCAACAAGTTGGTCGACGCAGCAGAACTGCCGCCCGAGTTCAACGACGCGGTCGACCGCATTTCGTATAGTAGCGCGTCGTGTAAAATCAACGTTGCTCTCGAACGGCTCCCAAGCTTTACCGCGCTGCCCGGGCACGAAGCCGGCCCGCAGCATCGCGGCACCGTGCATCTGTGTCCGGATCAGGACTTTATCGAACGCGCCTACGACGAAGCCAAGTTCGGAAAAATGTCGACCGAGCCGGTGGTCGAGTGCACGATTCCGTCGTCGCTCGATCCGACGGTCGCGCCGCCGGGCAAACATGTGATGTCGATGTTCACCCAGTACGCGCCCTACGAGTTGGCCGACGGCCCGTGGACCGATGCCAAACGCAACGAGTACGCCGACCGCTGTTTTGCCGTGGTCGAACGCTACGCGCCCGGGTTCACCGAGTCGGTCATCGCGCGTCAGGTGCTCACGCCCATCGATATCGAGGAAACGTTCGGACTGACGGGCGGCAGCATCTTCCAGGGCGCGATGCCGCTGCATCAGTTGTTCGCGTTCCGCCCCGTCCCGGGATTTGCAGGCTACAACACGCCGATCAAAGGACTCTTCATTTGCGGTGCGGCGACGCACCCCGGTGGCGGAGTGATGGGCGCGTCCGGATGGAACGCCGCGCGAGTTATGCTTCGGAGCTGACGCCCGCCGCACCGCGCCGCGCGGCCACGACCACCGCAACGACTGCAACGATTCCAACCGTGTTGGCGACGATGGTGAACGTGTTGCCGGCCGACATCGAGCCCATGGCCGGCGCACCGAACACGTCGCCGATCAACAGGTCCATCGTCGCGCCCGCGATCATCGCCGCAACGATAAACGCGCCGACGAACGTCCAGGCGATCTGCGGCGGGAACGATTTGCGATAGATTGCAATCAGCGGCGGAATCAACAAGTCGCCATAGATGAACGTCGTATTGGCGCCCAACGGTATACCGGCGCTCATCAGATAGCGTGCGATCGGCACGTTGCCCATCGAACACACGAACGTGACGACGGCGATGAGCAATCCAGTAACGAGCAGCAACACGTACCCTAGATACGGCACGCCGCCCACGGCATGGAGCGCGGCGGCCAGCCAGCCGGCGGGAATCAACGCCGACGCAAAGCCGGCCACCAGATACCCGATGATCAGTTCGTTGCGCAACATATTCACGTCACCCCAGGCCGTTTGCGCGATCGCGCTCCAGGTCGACGCACGCCTCAACGCATCCCAACCGGTCGTCTCTTCGACCTCGTCGTGTCCGTGGCAATGATCGTGTCCGGATGCCGCTTCTGCCAGGTTTTCCGCCAGATATTCCTCGTGCAGTTGCGCCAAACGCTGCGAGTTGAACGCTAGCGAAAACACCAGCGTAACGATCGTCACGATGATCAGGCCGCCAAAAAACTCGGCGAACGCGAACTTCCAGCCCAGCATCGCCCAAAAGAGGATGACGATCGCGACGTTCATGTTGGTCGACGACACCAAGAACGCAAAGATCGCACGAACGTCCGCACCCTGGCGATAGAACCCGCGCACCGCCGCCGTCGCGCCATACGAACACGACGACGCGATGATGCCCAGGCCCAAGGCCGACAACATGCCGCGCGCGTTCCAACCCATCAGCCGTTCCATCGTGCCCGGCGCCAACGCGGTTTGCGCGATCGCCGAAATCAAGAAACCGAAAATCAAACCGAACAAGCTGTCCCACAAGAACCCTAACGATTGCGCAAAACCCGCGACCAGCGCGTGCCCGAGCCAGATCATCCGACAGCCACCGGCGCGTGCCCGAACAGCGGCGGAACGTACCGCCCAACCAGGTACGACAGCAAGAAGATCGCGCAACCGTATGCCACCAATTCGAGGCCTTTGCGAATCGGGTTGCGCGACGCCAGCGTTGCGGCGTACCACCCGACCGCGAACAACGCCAGTACGGCGAGCACGAGCGCCACACCGATCGACCAGGGCGTCGAAACCGGCAGCAAAAACGCAACGATCGGAATAAGCGAGCCGATCGCGTACGAGACGCCCATGAAAACCGATGCGCGCGAGCCCGGATCGTCGGCCACGCGCGGGTCGATCCCGAATTCGTCGCGCACCATTTCGTACAGATAAATTTCGGGATGCTGCGTCAGGCGGCTCACGATCGTAACCGCTTCTTCCGGTGTAAATCCTTTGAGCCTATAGTACGCCACCTGCTCGGCAAACTCGGATTGCGGATCGGCCGCCATCTCTGCTTTTTCCATCTCGATCGTCGCGGTTACGACATCTCGCTCGGCCTTACGGCCGAGATATTCGCCGACGCCCATCGACAGCGCACCGGCAAACATCGCCAGCATTCCGCTCATGATGACGGTGGAGCGCTGGCCGTCGGCAGCTCCGACGCCGGTGATGATGCCTAACGTCGTGAGAATTCCGTCTTGCGCGCCGAACACGACTTCGCGAATGCCACGCTGACGTTCCAAACGCCGCCGCTGCGGCGTGTCGGGAATTCTCGGCTGGACTTGCTGCCAGCCGGGATTCGGCAACTGTGGTTCGGACATGCACACCTGCTTGAAGTTACGTCCCGGCAGTTCCTACGGACTCGCCATCGAACAAGCGCCGGATGCCGCTCGATCTTGATGTTGTGGGAATCGGAAATGCCATCGTCGACGTGATGGCGCCCAGCGATGACGCGTTTTTGGCGCGTCACGGAATGACCAAAGGAGCGATGACGCTGGTCGACGAGGCGCGCTCCGGCGAGATTTACGCCGCCATGGGTACGACCGTTACGGCATCGGGCGGCTCGGCCGCGAACACCATCGCCGGCATCGCCGCCCTCGGCGGCCGCACGGGTTTTATCGGAAAACTCCGCAACGACGAACTGGGCGCCGCCTTTCGGCACGACATTGCGTCTGCGGGCACCGTGTTTCGCACCCCGTCGGCCGAAACGGGGCCTTCGACCGCACGCTGTTTGATCGTGGTCACGCCGGATTCGCAGCGGACGATGAACACGTTTCTGGGCGCGAGCGGCGACCTCGCACCCGGCGACGTCGATCGCGAATTGGTCGAGGCGGCGCGCGTCGTCTACTTAGAAGGCTATTTGTACGATGCGCCGTCGGCGCAGCAAGCCTTTCACGCCGCCGCCGGCATCGCGCACGATGCCCGCCGGGCGGTCGCCTTGACGCTGTCGGATCCGTTTTGCGTGCAACGACATCGTGCGGCATTTCTCGAGTTGATCGAACGGCACGTCGACGTACTCTTCGCCAATCGTATCGAACTGTTGGCGCTGTTTCAAACCGAACATTTCGAGGGCGCGCTGGATCGCGTCCGCTCCGTTACCGGCGTGGCCGCGATTACGTCCGGTGCGCACGGATCCACGATCGTCGCCGGCGACGAAACGATCCACATTCCGGCTGCACCCGCGCACACGGTGGTCGATACGACCGGCGCGGGCGATTCGTACGCTGCTGGATTTCTGTACGGCATGACGCGCAACGCCTCGTTGTTCG
>JBDTKL010000124.1:0-8938 GCA_039935355.1 Candidatus Tumulicola sp. | reverse complement strand
AACGCACAAATGCTGCTACGCTGGGGCGACCGTAATCCCGACGTGTTGCGCGACAGTCTCGAGACGATTGCGGGCGAAAGCGCCACGCTGGCCGACATGGTAAACGGCATGTTAACGCTGGCCAAAGCCGACCGCGGCGACGACGTTCCCAAGGAGCCGGTGTCGTTGGCGCAGGTCGCCAGCGAAGTGACCAAGCACGCGCTGCCCCGAGCCGAGGACAAGCACCTAGCCCTCGATTTCCGTTACGACGGAACGCCGACCGTGCTGGGGGATCCCGGCTTGTTACGCCAGCTCGTCTCGAACCTGGTCGACAACGCCCTCAAGTTCACCGAGCAGGGCGGGGTAGACGTCCACGTGAGGAGCGAGGGGCCCAACGCCTTCGTCGAGGTGGCCGACAGTGGCCCGGGGGTGCCCGAAGAGGAGCTGCCCCTGGTGTTCGACCGCTTCTACCGCGCCGATAAAGCCCGATCGCGCGCCGTACCGGGCACCGGCCTCGGGCTCGCCATCGTTCGTTCGATCGCCCGGGTGCACGATGGAGAGGTCACGGTCGGCCGCTCTGAGCGCGGCGGCGCCCTTTTCCGGGTGCGCTTGCCCTTGCTGGCCATACCGTTCACCGGCCCTTCATGATGGACGCGACCGCGGACAGATACAATAGAGACGTGTCCAACCGCCGCCCCGCGCGCTGGGGCCAGATGTTCGCGTTCGCAGTTCTCTGCTGGGCCGTTGTGCCCGCGGCCGCTGCATTGGCCGACCAGTCCGTCTCGGTGGGACCCAACCCGGTTCTGAACGTCCAACTCGACAGCGGCACGTTGAACGTGCAAACCTGGGACCGGCCCGACGTGAGCGTGCAGACCCAAGGAACGGTAAACGTGCGACACGTGCCCGCATCGGCGGTCGATCCGAATTTGTCGCATCAGTACACTGCCTGGTCGCAGAACGTCTCGACGTCACACGGCAACGTGACGCTTCCCGAAGAATCATTCGTGATGCCGCAACTGCAAGGTTCGACGCACGACGCCGTCGTCGCGCATGGGCACGGTAACACAACTATCATGGTGCCCCGCGGCACCGCATTGGTGACGGCGCACGTGGGAACCGGACAGTACAATCTCCGCAACTACAACGGCGCGTTCATCGCACACGTCGATAACGGCGGCATCACGATGAATCACGTGAATGGCAGCGGCTACGCCGAAGCGGTCGACGGCCAGGTACGGGCCAACAACTCGACCTTCGATCGTTTGCGCGTGCGCACGGCCACCGGCAACATGCTGTTTCGCGGCTGCACGTCGCATCAGATCGAGGCCAGCAGCCAATACGGCTCGATCGTGTACGACAACGGATCGTTTCAGCCGGGCTTAGCACGGTTCGAATCGGTGCACGGCAACGTGGCGCTGGGCGTTCGCGGAAGCGCGCAGATCGGCGCGCACAGCGGTTCGGGACACATCGTGTCGAGCTTTCACGACGGCACGCAAGTGCGCAACGGCTCGAATGTGACGCAAGCCACCGTGCGCGGCGGCGGTCCTGTCGTTACCGCCGACAGCAAGAACGGCACGGTATACCTCTACAACGGATCGGCGCGCAACCACCCGCGCGTGCAAGCCGAACTGCGCAGCACTCAGACGCTGCCGGGCTTGCCGCGACCGGTGCAGCAGGCTTCGGCGCGTGCCTATGCACCGGCACGCGCGTTCGCTCCGTCGAACGTCGCGCCGCGGTACGCTCAGCCGGCGCCGCGCAACGCGACGCCGCAATATCCGCAGCGCTACCCGCAACAAGTGCAGCAGCGCTACCCGCAACAGCCGCCGCCGGTGCGCAATCAGCAACAGCAGCCGCAGCCGCAGCAGGGTGGCCGCAAAGGCGCGGCACCGCCCCAGAATTCTCAAGGCGACGCGCGCCCCCACCAGCGCGACAGTCATCAGCCGCCGCGGTTCCACAGGGTCGGCTAACTACCACTTTCCAACTGCTAGCGACGGCGACCACATCGGCCAGCGGATTCCCCGCACCGTCAATCGCGAGTGCGAGCGGAGAACGTTCGAATTCAGCCCCTTACAATAAAAATTTACGGAGTACGGACATATCGATCTTGAACGTATGCTGCGGCAGCAGCGCTTCCTGGTGATATCCGCAGGCTTCGAAAAAATGTTGGGCGGCGCTGCCGGACGGAACCAGCACCGTCATCTTGTGGCAGTTGTAGTAGTTCGCAACGTCCTCGGCGTTGGTCAATAATGCGCGACCGATGCCTACGCGCCGATTCGCGGTTTGCACGAACAGGCGCTCGACGTGCGCCAATGAGGCGGAGATCCGGATCGTCAGAGCGCCAACGGTCTCGCCCACATCGATTGCGGCGAAATCGTGCGATTGCTCGTGCCAGATGACCGAAAAACCGTAGAACGTCTTGAGATTCTCGCGCTCGCTATGTTGAAAGAACTGCGCGACCGATGTATCGGCTGGCCGGGTGATCTCAAACGCCAACCGCAGCGACCTCCGTGTCGAGATCGACGCTCAATCCGTCGTGGGCGGCGATTACGCGCAGCCCCAGTTCGTCTTCTAACTCTTGGGCCAGATGACGCGGCTGTGCCTCGAGCATCTTCGTTCCGAAATGCTGCAAGATCGCGACCCTTGGACGAACGGCTTCGACGATCGAGCGCGCGCCATCGAACGTGAGATGGTCGACCTTGGCGTCATCGCGGTAGCGGAGAACGTTAATGACCAGCACGTTGGGTTTGTGCTGTGCGTAGTCTTCGGCGAGACCGTCGAAGAAGCGACCGCACGGCAAGTACGCGACGCGCAAAGCCCCGTACGTGAAATGCATGCCGTACGTCTGCACTGCGTGGAGATGCGGCATCGAGGTACGTAGTTCGACATCGCCGATCGCGTATGGCCCGGAAGATGGTTCGAGGCGCACGACCGTTCCGGCATACCGTTGCGAGTAGGCAAGCACCACGGCGCCGTGTTCGAAGGCATCGACCGGCGCCAGAATTTGTCCACGACGGCGAAAACCGCCCGACGTCATGGCTTCGATCAGCGCGTTGACATCGCCGGAGTGGTCGAGGTGTTTATGCGAAAGAACGATCGCTTCGAGTTCGCGCGGATTGCACGGTGGAACGTGCGAGAGCGCCCGTACTAAGGCGCCTGGGCCGGGATCGACGTGGATTTGCGTGTCGCCGAACCGCATCCACATTCCGGCCGACGAACGCAGTTGGCGTGCAACGACGAAGCGCGCGCCACCGCTGCCGAGAAAGAGAATGGAGGAACGGCCGGCGCTACGTTCCATCGGTTGCATGCCGCCGTGTTTTGCACGACATGCAACCGAGAACCTACGATGCTGCCGAAGCGACTTTAGGCTAAGATCGGAAGCTTCGAGAACTGACCGCCGAGGACGGGGGCCGACGGGCGTCCGAGCCAACGCTCGAGTACCGTCGCATATACGCTGCGAAAGTCCGTGCTGAACTTGACATTGCCCATGTTGGTGTTGTTGAGATCCGGATCGGTGCCGTATACTCCGCCCTTGACTCCGCCGCCAACCATGAAGAGCGGCGAAGCTTCGCCGTGATCGGTTCCGCGTGCGCCGTTCTCTTCGATACGCCGTCCGAACTCGGAGAACGTCATGGTGAGCACGCGCTTGTCGTTCCCGTGCGCTGCGAGGTCGGTATAGAAGGCCGACAGCGCGTCGGACAGCTGGCCGAGCAGATTGTTCTGCGTCTGGCTTTGGTTGACGTGCGTATCGAACGAACCGTGCGAGACGTACAGCACCCGGGTACCGATGTTGCTGCCGATGATCTGTGCCGCCAGCGCGAGACTCTTTCCGATCGTCGACGACGGGTAGGATGCCTGCGTGCGGTAGCCGCCGATCAGGTGCGGCAGCTCTTCGGAACCGCGTTGCGCGTGATCTTCAATCTGCATTACCTGGCCGAGATACGGCGATTGAAAGGGTAGGCTGCGATCGTGCGCATCCTGCGCAAACGCGTTGCGCGAATAGGGATCCCGATCGGACACCAAACCGTAATGATTGAGGTTGGCGATCGTCGGAACGTCGATGCGCTCCGATACCATTGCTTCCGGCAGAACTTGCGAGATCGCGACGCCCTTGAACAGATTTTTATCGGGCAAGCCGGCCGAGTCGAGATAGCGCCCGAGCCATCCCGTATGCATGTACGTTTCGGGAGCTGCGGTCTGCCAGATTTCGCTGGAACGGAAGTGCGAATGATTGGGATCCGGATAGCCGACGCCCTGAACCACCGCGACCATTCCCTTGTCGTATAGGCCTTTGAGCGAACGCATCTTCGGATTGAATCCGACCTGCGAGTTGATGTGCAGCACATCGCTCGATGCGATCGCCAGCGACGGACGCACGCGGTAATACTGTGAGTTTCCGTGGGGTACAACGCAGTTTAGGCCGTCGTTACCACCGATCAGATTTACTAGCACGAGCACGCGGTTGTCGCCGCCGGGTAAACCGGGTAACGGCGATTGCGCGAGCGCCTTGGCGAAGAAATGATCGCCGCTTGCGACGACGCTGAGTCCGGAAAGCGTTCCCGCTAAAAAATTAAGACGTTTCATGTTGGCCTGCAGTCAGTTGAGTTGGTAGGCGGGCGTCGCCATGGCTAAAAAGGTCGCGCCGCTCACGCGTTCGTCGTAGTTTTCGATCGTCAACGCCGCCAGCGCCGACGACCCCGCACCGGCGAGATACGAATCCATTTGATGCATCGAGGCAGGCGCGACGTCGCCTTGCAAGATTCCCGAAGAGAGGGTCTGAGCCACCGTCACGGGGTGCATCGGAATCGATTTCAGCCAGGTCGACTGTTCGAGGGTCTGCGAGTTGGCGATGCGTTTGAGGAAGTTTTGACGCGCGATCATCGTGGCGCTGGTGATCCAGTTCGCACCGCCCGGCCAGCCGGCGACGTTGGGCGGATAGAACAGCATCTGTCCGGTTTCGCGCAGAATCGGCAGGACGGTGCCGTCGAGTTTGTCGATTCCGAGCGTACGATAGGCGCCGACCACGAACTCGACCGGGCTCTTCACTAATGCGCGATAGGCGCGCTGCGAGAAGAACACGCGGCTACGCAGCAACGTCGACATGACCGGCTCGAGATCGTAGTCGTTCTTGCGAATGACGGCCGCCAGGCTGTCGACCAGCTCGGGCTCGGGATCGTTGTAGACGAAATTATTGAGCAGGCTGATCGCGAAGAATCGCGCGCACTGCTGTTGCGAGAAGATGATGTTGACGATGTCGTCGCCGCCGAAGTTGCCGGTCTGCCCGAGGAAGGTTTTGGAGCCGTTGTCGTGTGCGGCCGGATCGAAGGACGCTTGTTCGGTGATTTTATTCACCTTCCACCCGGTCCAAGCGCGCGCCGAGTTCCGCACGTCTTCTTCGGTGTAATGATCGACCCCGAGCGTGAACAGTTCCATCAACTCGCGCGCAAAGTTTTCGTTGTTTTCCGACACCGAGTTGCGCGCGTTGTCGAGATATCTGAGCATCGCCGGATCTTTGGCCACGGCCTTGGTAAGATCGCGAAGATTGCCGAGCGCATACTGGCGAAACAGTTGTTGCTGATCGAACATCATCGCGGGCGAAATGCCCTTGCGAATGACGGTCGAGGTGAAGTGACCGTGATAGTACAGGGCCATCTTCTCTTGCAACGGGGCTGGCGATGCGAGCATGCGGTTGAGCCACCAGACCTGCATCGACAGCGTCGATCCGTGCTCTTGGCGCCGGATATCTTTGTTAAGGTCCTTGCGTTCCATCGTGCCCAACGAACGCAGGCCACGCGGGCCGTACTGTTCGAGCTGGGAGGTCGGACTATAGAGATCGCTCGGCGGGTCGACACGCAGTTGCGGATAGTGGACGAGCGAATCGACGGCTGCGGCCGGGCTCATCGCTGCGTAGCGGGCGACTTCTTCGGGCGTTCCGCCAAAGGCGGCGCGCCGCAGTAAATGTGCGGCCGAACGCTCCGTCAGCGGCCCTTCGAACGGCAGCAGAGCGGTGGTCGCATCCAAATGCCCTTGCGGACGATTCATTCCGCCGAAATCGGCGGTCGTTTGTGCGATTGCCATTGGGTGCAGTATAGCACTCGGCTTCGGGTTGGAGCCGGTGCGGTTGCCACATCTAACCGCCGCTTCACGAAGCTTGGGGGGTCGTATGGCAGCGCCGGAACGAGGCGGCCAAGCGCCGAACGGCCTGGCCGATGGCCGTCTTGGAATCGCGTCTCGCGCGCGACGAATCGTTCGATCGCAATTTCGAGCGCATGAGCGCTTCGGTAACCGAGCTGCGCGCGCAGCTGGCCGCGGTGCGCGTCGGCGGAGGTGAGGAGGCGGTCGCCAAGCATCGATCGCGCGGCAAGCTGCCTGCCCGCGAACGGATCGACCGGCTGGTCGACCCCGGCTCGGATTTTTTGGAATTTTCGGCGCTGGCCGCGGGCGGCATGTATTCCGACGACTCTCCGTCGGCCGGCATCATCACCGGCATCGGTATCGTTGAAGGCGTGCATTGCGTCATCGTCGCGAACGACGCGACCGTGAAGGGCGGCACCTACTACCCGATGACGGTGAAGAAACATCTGCGAGCGCAAGAAGTCGCCGAGCAAAATCACTTGCCGTGCATTTACTTGGTCGATTCGGGCGGCGCGTTCTTGCCGTTGCAGTCCGATGTTTTTCCGGATCGCGAACATTTCGGCCGCATCTTTTATAATCAAGCGCGCATGTCGAGCAAACGCATCGCGCAGATCGCTGCCGTGATGGGTTCGTGCACGGCCGGCGGTGCGTACGTTCCCGCCATGAGCGACGAAACCGTGATCGTGAAGGGTAACGGAACGATTTTCTTGGGCGGTCCGCCGTTGGTGAAGGCCGCCACGGGCGAGGAAGTGTCCGCCGAAGACTTGGGCGGTGCCGACGTGCACACGCGCGTTTCGGGCGTAGCGGATCATTTTGCCAATGACGACAACCAGGCGCTGGCGATGGTGCGTGAGATCGTCCGCAATCTGCACTTGGAGTTGCCGCAGCAGTGGGACCGCATCGAGCCGCTGGATCCGGCGTTCGATCCGCGCGAGCTGTATGGCGTTATCCCTTCGGATAGTCGAATCGGTTACGACGTACACGAGATTATCGCGCGGCTGGTCGATGCATCGGAGTTTCACGAGTTTAAGGCGCGGTACGGAACGACGCTGGTGTGTGGGTTCGCGCGGATCGACGGCCATCCGGTTGGGATTTTGGCCAATAACGGTATTTTGTTTAGCGAGAGTGCTCTCAAGGGGGCGCATTTTATCGAGTTGTGCGCGCAGCGCGGCACACCGCTGTTGTTCTTGCAGAATATTACCGGGTTTATGGTCGGACGCGAGTACGAGAATCGCGGCATCGCAAAGGATGGCGCGAAATTGGTGATGGCCGTCGCGTGTGCTGAGGTGCCGAAGTTTACGGTCGTGATCGGGGGCAGCTTCGGCGCCGGGAACTACGGCATGTGCGGACGCGCGTATTCGCCGCGCCAGCTCTGGATGTGGCCCAACGCGCGCATCAGCGTTATGGGCGGCCCGCAGGCTGCGAGCGTGTTGTCGACCGTTCGCGGCGGCATGACTGCTGAAGAGAAGGCGGCGTTCGAAGCGCCGATTTTAGAGAAATACGAACGCGAAGGCTCGCCTTATTATTCGACGGCGCGCATGTGGGACGATGGGATCATCGATCCTCTGGATACGCGGCGAGTTCTGGCAATCGGTTTAGATGCCGCAGCGCATGCGCCGCAGCCTCGGACGCAATTCGGCATCTTTAGAATGTAGCGTTGCGCGATCCCGGCTCGGGCTGCAATGCACCCCGGTTTCCGACTGTAGCAAATTCGGACTAGACTAAGTCCACCTGTTCACATTTCGACAATACGAAAAACGGACGGGATTGAACCCGTTACGTGCGGCTTCGGACATATGATCGGCCCTATTCCCGATGATTCGGGTTTTGGGACCATCGAACGGTGCTCTTCGATGAGAAAACGTTGGGTCGGTCGGTCCATCGATCCACAATTGATCGGCGAACCAGTGGACTAGACTTAGTTCAATTTCGCTACAGTGGCCGAGAGCTATGAGCGGAGCGGTTTGCTCAAGACGACGCTCACATAGCGCGCGTGGGGCCAACGATGGCGCTCCACGATTCGAAACCCGCGCTTCTGATAGAATCCGATCAATTCGGTGGCGAGCTCGGCCGTATCGCACGCGAGTTCCGACTTACGACCGGCCAGCGCTTTTCGCTCCACGACGTCGAGCAGAGCAGATCCAACACCCGAGCCCTGAAGGCGCGGTACCACCGCAAATTGGCCGAAGTGCGCGACCTCGGGACTGGCGTACCGCGCGGGTCCGTCCGCGCCATGGCCTCCGGCGTAGTAACAGACCGTGCCGACGAGATCGTGCCCTCGATACGCGATCCAGCACGCACATGCCGCCGCGACGCGCGCACGCGTTACCGTCGCATCCTGCGTGGCGGCCACGTAGTTGAGGCTCCTTTCGGCTAACGACCGATAGGCGTCGTTGAGAAGCCGCGTTAGATCGTCGTACGAGACGAAGGCTTCGTCGAACTCACGTATGCCGAGATTAATGTGGAAACGCGTTCGGGTGCAGGGTGAAGTATTTCGGCTTCTCGATCCACGTGCCGTTGCGATAACGCAGCGTCGCGACAGCCTTCGCCTTTGTCGGGCAGCAATTCGGCGCGGTTGAGTTGTAATAGGGCCCGCTGAGAATCAGCGCGTCCGGCACGCCCCCCGTTCCGCGCGATACCCGCACCTTCAAATCGCAGTTGTTCTGAATCGTCACCGCCGGAACGACCTTGTCGGCCGAATTCGTTCGAAGCACCGTGACGGTGGCCGCTCCACAGTCCGCGCCGGTCTCGTGCGAAGAAACGATCAACTGTTCCACGGCGGGCTGCATCAGCATCGCACTGTCGACGATGTCCGCCGACTGCAACG
>JBDTKL010000123.1:0-2605 GCA_039935355.1 Candidatus Tumulicola sp. | reverse complement strand
GCAACGGATACCACATGTCGCCGCCGGAGGCTTTTTCGAGCTTCGAGAGCGGCCCACCATCACGTGGCGACTGATAACGTAAGTGATATGTCGTGTCGTCAATCTGGTAAATCGAAAGATACCACTGATAAAAGGTCGTGCCGGAACTCTTGCCGGCAATGCGTTTGCTGATGACGGCGCGCCACTGGCTGTGCATCGCCTGACCGGCGAGGTACACGACTTGGCTCTGCACCACCGAACCGGGTGCCGACGGTGAAAACGTCGGATGCGGCGGCTCTTCGGCCGTCACGGGCAGACATAGTAAAGCCGCCAATGCAAGAAGGGCGGCACTCGTCAACAATCGGCGCATAGCGGCAGCTACGCGAGCGAACGAGGAGCTTCCTCGTTAAGGGCGTTAGGGCGTTACCGTTAGGGCGTTACCGTCAGGGCGTCGCCGTCGCGGCTTCCATGCAGTCGATCGCGTGCGCGCCATGCGACTCGACTTCCCGGTCGGACGAAGCCGGGACGATCAGCGTCTCGATGTCGGCGCCGCTCGAAATCGTCTTATGTACCGGGCATTTGAGCGAGACCGCCAGCAGCCGCTCTTTTTGTTCGTCATCGAGTTGGCCGGTCAATTCGATCTGTCGCGTAAACTTGTCGCGGCCGTTCAGACCGTCGCGCTCGTGCAACACGCGCACCTTGACGTGCTCGAGCGGCCACTGCTTGCGGTTCGCGTACAACTTCATCGTCATCGCCGTGCAACCGCCGAGTGCTGCGGCCAGCAAATCGTACGGGTTCGGACCGGAAGCTAACCCGCCCATTTCAACGGGCTCGTCGATGATGAACGTCGTGTCCTCAGTCGTGACCCGCGACTGGAATAAGCCGCCTTCGGTCGTCTCGATCAGTATCGCTTCTTCCAACGGATCAATCATCCGAGACTTCGATCGAGTCGACGCGATCCGGATAAAACGCGACGTGACCTTTGATCGCAGCCACCGCATCGTGCGGAGCCTCGTAGGTCCAGATCGCATTTTCGCTGCGTGCACCACCGTGCGAAATCGAATGATAGGACGCTTCACCTTTGTACGGGCACCACGTCGTGTGCTCGGTCTTCGCGATCAGGCTCTGGTCGACGTCGGCGAGCGGAATGTAATGCGTCACCGGATATTGGGCCTCGCGCAGCTCCAACGCATTGCGCGAGTCGGCGACCGTCTTTCCGGCAACGGTCACGACCACGCGGCCCTTCGCGGGCTCGACCGTAATCGGATGACCGGGGTGCGGCTGTAACACTTGTCGATTGCTCAAAAACTGCTTCCTCCGCTGGCGATAACCGTCGAACGAGCCGAGCGGATGCGCCGTCGGCGGCACCGGCCCCCCGAGGCCATCAGATGCCCGCGTACCACTCGTAGCCCTGGTCTTCCCAGTAACCGCCGCGCCCACCGCCGACGGAAGCGAACGACGAAGCCAGCTCGATGCGCGCGACCCATTTCGCGCTCTTGTAGCCCAGTTGCGTCGGAACGCGCAGCCGCACGGGTGCGCCGTGGGCGGGATCGAGCGGCGCGTCGTTGAGCGTCAATGCCAGCAACGCCTGCGGATGATACGCCTGATGCAGATCCAGCGATTCGTAATACAGCGTGCCGCTGCCGTCGTCATCCAAACAATGAAAGATCGCGTAGCGCGCGTCGCGGCGCACGCCGGCGGCGTCGAGAATATCGGCTAAGCGCACGCCGCTCCATTTGCCGATCGCACTCCAACCCTCCACGCAATCGTGGCGCGTCGTTTGTGTCTGACGCGGCATGCGCAGCAACTGCGAATAGGCAAACGCATGCGGGCGATCGACCGCGCCATCCACGACCAGCTTGTAATCGACGAAATCATGCGCGGCCAGCCGCACGTACTGCGCGTCGGCCGGCGTCGCGAAGCCATTGACGCGAAAGTTACGATCGACAGCCGAATCGGGATATTCGCGCGCCGAACCGCGCGTGCCGATCAACGCATGATCCAGCGGCTCGACCGATTCGAGGACTTTCTGCCACGCCGGATTGTTCGCGACTGTGTTGGATATCGGGCCGCAACCGGCCAGCGCCGCCGAAATCGACGATGCCAAAAACAAGCGACGCTTCACGGGCCGGTCACCTCTCGCTCATCCAGCTTGTACCAGCCGGTGATCATCGCACGCATCTGATTGACGACGCCTTGCGTCGCCACTTGAAACACGTGCACCGCGAAAAACGCCAGCAGCAACCCCATGCCCGCGAAATGCCACAGCCGCGCAAATTGCCGTCCGCCTAACAGCCACGTCAATGGATTGGCGATCGCGTCGATGCCAGGCGACAACGCCAGCCCGGTCAGCACGACGAACGGCGCGATCACGAACAAAATCGCCGTATACGAAAATTTCTGCAGCGGATTGTACACGCCGTGTGGCGGCGGTTCGCGGCGCAAGTGAAAATAATACGCTTGCATCGGCCACAGCTTCGAAATATCCGATGGGCGCAAGACGAGATCTCGCAGACTGCCCTTCCTCCATGCGGAAATCAGCCAAACCAGCCAACTCAGTCCGCCGATCCAGGCGAAAAAGAAGTGCCAGCGGCGCCCGCCGGCGAGATCTTGATTGCCCGGGATC